>JAIOSZ010000067.1 GCA_021107335.1 Desulfuromonadaceae bacterium
ACCAAGGTTATGGCTGCTGGCGGTACGGGCGAGTACAAGGCCTTCGATCAGATCGATAACGCTCCCGAAGAGCGTGAGCGCGGCATCACCATCGCCACTGCTCATGTCGAATACGAGACTGCAAACCGTCACTATGCCCATGTTGACTGCCCCGGCCATGCCGACTACGTCAAGAACATGATCACCGGTGCGGCGCAGATGGACGGCGGCATTCTGGTGGTGTCGGCGGCTGACGGCCCCATGCCCCAGACCCGCGAGCACATCCTGCTTGCCCGTCAGGTTGGCGTTCCTGCGATGGTCGTGTTCCTGAACAAGGCCGACATGGTTGACGACGAAGAGTTGATGGAGTTGGTTGAGCTGGAAGTTCGCGAGCTGCTGTCCGCTTACGATTTTCCCGGTGACGACATTCCCATCATTCCTGGTAGCGCCTTAAAGGCCCTGGAATGCGGTTGCGGCGACGCTGGTTGTGTTGCCTGTAAGCCGATTCTTGAGCTGATGGACGCTGTCGACAGCTACATCCCTGAGCCAGCGCGTGCCATCGACCTGCCCTTCTTGATGCCTGTCGAGGACGTCTTCTCTATCTCCGGTCGCGGCACCGTCGCCACTGGTCGTATCGAGCGCGGTATCGTCAAGGTGCAGGAAGAAATTGCTATCATCGGCATCAAGGAGACGGTCAAGACGATTGTCACTGGCGTCGAGATGTTCCGTAAGCTGCTGGATCAGGGCCAGGCTGGCGACAATGTCGGCATCCTGCTCCGCGGTCTGAAGCGTGAAGACATCGAGCGCGGCCAGGTACTGGCTAAGCCCGGCAGCATCACGCCGCACACCAAGTTCAAGGCTGAGGCTTACATCCTGACCAAGGAAGAAGGCGGTCGTCATACACCGTTCTTCAACGGCTATCGTCCTCAGTTCTACTTCCGGACCACTGACGTGACCGGTATCGTCGAGCTCGGCGAGGGGACTGAGATGGTCATGCCTGGCGACAATGCGGCAATGGTTGTCAACTTGATCACGCCCATCGCTATGGACAAAGAGCTGCGCTTCGCTATCCGCGAAGGTGGCCGCACTGTTGGTGCCGGCGTCGTCGCTGAAATTATCGAGTAATAGAGGAAATGACCATGCAAAGCCAGAAGATCAGAATCCGTTTGAAGGCTTACGATCATAAGCTGCTTGATCTCTCCGTTAATGAGATCGTAGATACTGCCAAGCGCACCGGTGCTCGGGTTGCTGGACCAATTCCGTTGCCTACAGTTATTAATAAGTACTGTGTTCTGCGCGGACCTCACGTCGACAAAAAGAGTCGTGAGCAATTTGAAATGCGCACCCATAAGCGCCTGCTGGATATTGTCGAGCCTACCCAACAGACGGTTGACGCTCTGATGAAGCTGGATTTGTCCGCTGGCGTCGATGTGGAAATCAAGCTTTAATCAACACTTGGATATTAAGGGTAAGTGCAATGATGAAGGGTATCTTGGGTAAGAAGCTGGGCATGTCCCAGGTCTTCGCGGCAGACGGCAAGCGTATTCCGGTTACGGTAGTGGAAACCGGTCCCTGTGTCGTACTGCAGAAAAAAAGCGTAGAGACGGATGGCTATAATGCCCTTCAGCTCGGCTTCGGCGAAAAGAAAACTCATCGCACCAGCAAGCCTGAGATGGGTCATTTTAAAAAGGCTGGCAAGGGCGCGTTTGCCTATGTGCGCGAGATTCGTATGGATGATGTCGCTGACTACAATGTCGGCGATGAGATTGCTTGCGATGCAGTACTAGCCACCGGTGATATGGTTGACGTTACCGGGACCAGTAAGGGTAAGGGCTTTCAGGGTGTGATGAAGCGTTGGAATTTTTCTGGCGGACGAGCGAGTCACGGTTCAAAGTTTCATCGTACCGGTGGCTCAATCGGCTGTAGTGCCTGGCCGTCAAAGGTTTTTAAGGGCAAGAAAATGGCCGGCCAGATGGGTAACGAACGGGTCACCACTCAAGGGTTGCAGGTGGTAGAGATTCGTCCTGAAATGAATCTGGTGCTGGTCAAGGGTGCGGTACCGGGTCCGAAAAACGGACTGGTGATTATCAGCAAAGGCTGAGTCGCACACGTCAAAGACGATTTGGAGACAGACCATGGCGAAAATTGCTGTTTATGACATAGAAAACAAGAAGGTGTCCGAGCGCGAGCTCGACGAGGCGGTATTTAATGCCGATGTCAAGGGATACCTGATTCACGATATGGTGCGCTATCAGTTGGCTGCTCGCCGTGGCGGGAATGCCTGCACCAAAAACCGCAGTGCGGTTGCCGGTGGCGGTAAGAAGCTTTATCGGCAGAAAGGAACCGGTAATGCCCGTCAGGGTACCAACCGCGCTCCTCACTTTGTCGGTGGTGGTGCCGCTTTCGGTCCCCAGCCCCGCGACTACAGCTTTAAGCTGAATCGCAAGGTTAAAAAAGCTGCTTTGAGATGTGCTCTTTCGGCGCGTTACAAGGACGAAAAGATTTCGGTGCTTGATCGTTTTGATCTGGAAAAGATTGGCACCCAAGGTTTTATCGAAGTGCTCAAGCGCTTTGAGCTGGAGAATGTTTTGATTGTTCTCGATGGCGAAAACCCAAATGTAGAGCTATCGGCCCGCAACGTGCCCCATGTCAAAGTGCTCAGGGTGGACGGGGTTAATGTTTACGACGTGATGAAGCATAAAAACTTGGTTCTCACCGAAGGAGCAGTGGCTCAGCTTGAAGGAGCGTTAGCATAATGAAACCTTTGCATCAAATTCTTAAAAGACCACTGGTCACCGAAAAGGTCTATCAGGACTCCGAGGGGCCTCAGGTTCTTGCTTTTGAAGTGCTGCCTAGCGCCAATAAGATTGAGATCAAGCAGGCTATTGAAAAAGCCTTTGAGGTCAAAGTCGCGCGGGTTAACACGATTGTAGTTGCCGGTAAAGTCAAGCGGGTAGGCCGAAACTTCGGTAAGCGTTCCAATTGGAAGAAAGCTTACGTAACCTTGGCCGAAGGCAGCAAGCTCGATTTGTTTGGTGTTTGATAGGGTGCAATTTAGCAATACGGAGTTAGGATAATGGCGATTCAAAAGTACAAACCGACCTCGCCAGGTCGTCGTCACATGACCTCGGCCGATTTTGGGGAAATCACTGCCGGTAAGCCGGAAAAGTCTTTGCTTGCACCATTGAGCAAAAGCGGTGGCCGCAACAATCTTGGTCGCATTACTAAGCGCCATACCGGTGGCGGGCATAAGCGTAAATACCGGATTATCGACTTTAAGAGAGAAAAAGTTGAAATCCCAGCCAAGGTTGTCTCGGTAGAGTACGATCCAAACCGCTCTGCGCGGATTGCACTGCTCAATTATGCCGATGGCGAAAAGCGATATATCCTGGCTCCGGTCGGGATCAGCGTCGGGGATTCAGTGATTTCCAGCGAGCAGGCAGATATCAAGCCCGGCAATTCAATGACCATTCGCTCGGTACCTCTTGGTACCTGGGTGCATAACATTGAAATGCGCATTGGCAAGGGTGGGCAGATGGCCCGCAGTGCCGGCGCCTACGCCATGATTGCAGCCAAGGAAGGGCGTTACGCCCAGTTGCGGTTGCCCTCCGGGGAAGTGCGTTTGATTCTGCAGGACTGCCGGGTGACTATTGGCCAGGTGGGCAATGTTCAACACGAAAACGTCAAGATTGGCAAGGCCGGGCGTAATCGTTGGCTTGGCAAGCGTCCGCAGACTCGCGGAGTGGCCATGAACCCCGTCGACCATCCTCATGGTGGTGGCGAGGGTAAGAGTTCCGGTGGCCGCCATCCAGTTACGCCGTGGGGTGTGCCAACCAAGGGCTATAAAACCAGGGTTAATAAGCGGACTGACCGTTTTATTGTCCGCCGCAGAAAATAGCCTGCATTTCCATCTGATAGGAGACGATAGTGGCTAGATCAATTAAAAAAGGGCCGTACATACAGGATAGCTTACTGCGCAAGGTTGACTTGGATAATGTCGGCGGATCGCGTAAGGTAGTAAAAACCTGGTCGCGGCGTTCGACAATTATTCCTGAATTTGTTGGCTATACCTTTGCCGTGCACAATGGCAAGAAGTTTATCCCTGTTTTTGTCACAGAAAACATGGTAGGCCACAAGCTTGGTGAGTTCTCCCCGACTCGGACATATTACGGGCACGGGTCGGATAAAAAACGCTAAATCTCGAAAGGGATTTTGAAAGAGGAGTTCGATTCATGGAAGCCAGAGCCAAGCTCAGATATACTCGCCTTTCGCCGCAAAGAACTCGGCTGATCGTCGATATGGTTCGTGGGAAGGGTGTTCAGGAAGCATTGAATATTCTCAAGTTTTCCCCTCAGAAAGCGGCCGGTATCGTTGCTACTGTGGTGAGCTCGGCTGTGGCCAATGCTGAGCAAAAAGGAGTGGCGGATGTTGACCGCCTGGTTGTGAAGACTATCTTCGTCGACCAGGGTCCGGTTCTCAAGCGCTTCATGCCGCGTGCCCAAGGGCGCGCTACCAAAATTCGTAAGCCGACCAGCCACATTACCGTGGTGCTGGACGAAAAATAGACTTTTGAGGAGGTGATGGTTTGGGCCAGAAAGTTCATCCAATAGGATTCCGGTTGGGGATTGTTAAGACCTGGGCCGCGCGCTGGTATGCCGAAGGTGATTACAGCAAACTTCTGCACGAAGATATAAAACTGCGTGATTACCTGAAGAAGCGTCTTTACCATGCCGGGATCGCCAAGATCGAGTTGGAGCGTGCCGCCAGCAAGGTCAAGATCAATATCTTCGCCGCTCGCCCCGGTATTATCATAGGTAAAAAGGGTGCTGAGGTCGAAGTCCTCAAAAAGGAACTGGCCAAACTCACTGACAAAGAAGTGTTTATCAATATTCAGGAAGTGCGTAAGCCCGAAGTGGACGCACAGTTGGTGGCTGAGAACATCGCTCTCCAGCTGGAGCGCCGCGTCGCATTCCGTCGCGCGATGAAGAAAAGTGTTAGTATGGCTCTTAAGTTTGGTGCACAAGGGATTAAGATTACCTGTGCCGGCCGCCTGGGTGGGGCTGAAATGAGTCGTACCGAGTGGTACCGTGAAGGGCGCGTTCCGCTCCACACTCTGCGGGCCGATATCGATTACGGATTCGCCGAAGCGAAGACGACCTACGGCATCATCGGCGTCAAGGTTCTTATCTTCAAGGGCGAAGTGCTTTCGCAAGCCAAAAAAGCGATTTGATAGGAGTATTTTGCCATGTTAATGCCTAAGAAGGTAAAACATAGAAAGCAGTTTACTGGTCGCATGACCGGTACTGCTACCCGGGGGACCGAGCTCACCTTTGGTGATTACGGCCTCAAGGCAGTAGAGTGCGGCTGGCTTTCTTCTCGCCAGATAGAAGCTGCGCGGCGTGCCATGACCCGTCACGTGAAACGTGGAGGTCAGATCTGGATCCGTATCTTTCCTGACAAGCCACTGACCAGCAAACCCGCTGAAACCCGCATGGGTAAGGGTAAGGGTGCTCCCGATAGCTGGGTTGCGGTTATTAAGCCCGGTATGATTCTCTACGAGATGCAGGGTGTAGATCAAGAAGTTGCTGTTGCGGCTCTGCGGTTGGCTGCTTATAAACTGCCAATGAAGACTAAGATTGTGATGAGGGAGGAAATAGCTCATGAAGGGTAGCGAGCTTAGGGACCTCAGTGTCGAGGAATTGGAAAGTAAGGGTCAGGAATTGAACCAGGAACTGTTTAATCTCAAATTCCAACTTGCTACCGGTCAGCTTGAAAATAGTGCCCGGCTTCCCCAGACCCGTAAGGATATCGCCAGGGTTATGACTATTTTACGGGAAAAACGAAGCTAGGAAGGACTGGGGAGGATCTCAAATGAATAGTGAACGTGGTATTAAAAAAACCCGTATCGGGTTGGTCACCAGCGATAAGATGGATAAGACCGTGGTGGTCAAAGTAGAAAAGCTTGTTAAACATCCGACCTACAAGAAGTATATTAAGCGGCGGGTTACCTATAAAGCTCACGATGAACAAAATCAGTGCGTTATTGGTGACAAGGTAGCCATCGTGGAGACCAGACCCTTGTCTCGTGACAAGCGGTGGAGAGTCCGCGAAATTTTGGAAAAGAACGTAATTGTCTAGGAGATACATGTCATGATTCAGATGCAGACGATGCTCGATGTGGCGGATAACTCCGGCGCTCGCAAGCTTTGCACCATCAAGGTGTTGGGCGGTTCTAAGCGTAAATATGCCGGTATCGGTGACATCATCATCTGCTCCGTCAAAGAGGCGATCCCGAATTCCAAGGTCAAAAAAGGGGACGTGATCCGTGCGGTTGTCGTCCGCACCGCCAAGGAAACCCCTCGTCCCGACGGATCGGCTATCAGGTTTGATAAGAACTCTGCGGTCATCGTCACTCCGGGCGGAGAACCTGTCGGTACACGTATTTTCGGACCTGTTGCTCGGGAGTTACGAGCCAAGAAGTTCATGAAGATTGTGTCCTTGGCGCCCGAAGTAATTTAATGTTGAGACGGGGAGATTGATACGATGGCAGCGAGCAAACTACATGTCAAAAAAGCCGACATGGTGATGGTGATAGCCGGCAAGGAGAAGGGTAAGAGCGGCAAAGTCGTTCGCGTCTTGTCCGATTCCGGTAAGGTGGTTGTTGAGGGGATCAATATGATCAAGCGGCATACGCGGCCTAATCGCCTCAACAGCGAAGGTGGCATTGTCGAAAAGGAAGCGCCTCTGAGTGGTTCGAACGTTTTGTTGCTGTGCAGTGCTTGCAACAAACCCGTTCGTACCGGTAAGCGCACCCTTGAGGATGGTAATAAAGTCCGCTTTTGCAAGAAGTGTAACGAGATAGTGGACAAGTAACGGAGGATTTTCATGGCCAGACTGAAAGAAGCTTATCGAGCCGAACTTGCTCCGAAGCTTGCCCAGGATCTCCAACTCAAGAACGTGATGGAAGTGCCGCGTGTTGAGAAGGTGATCGTTAATATGGGACTGGGCGAAGCGATTCAGAATATTAAAATTCTTGAGTCCGCTGTTCAGGAACTTGAAAAGATTACCGGGCAGAAAGTAGTTGTTACCAAAGCCAAGCGCTCCATTGCACAATTCAAACTGCGTGAGGGCATGCCAATCGGTTGTATGGTAACCTTACGGCGCGATCGCGCTTATGAGTTCCTTGATCGACTGATTAATGTGGCTTTGCCGCGAGTCCGCGATTTCAAGGGAATTTCGCCCAAAGGTTTTGATGGACGGGGCAATTACACCCTTGGTATACGTGAGCAGCTCATTTTTCCCGAAATCGACCTGGAGCAGGTCGACAAGGTTAAGGGGCTCAATGTGACCATTGTGACCACGGCTCGTAACGACGAGGAAGGCCGGGCGCTGTTGACCGCCATGGGCATGCCTTTTCGGAAAAAGAGCAGCGGAACCGAAGGATAGCGGAGGATAACAGTGGCAAAAAAATCGATGAAGATCAAGGCGACGCGGCCTAGCAAGTTTGGTGTTAGGGCTTATAACCGCTGTCCCCTGTGTGGCCGTCCCAGGGCCTATTACCGTAAATTCGACATGTGTCGTATATGCCTGCGTAAGCTCGCGTTGGAGGGCAAACTTCCCGGCGTGATCAAGTCAAGCTGGTAAACAGAACGAAGGAGTTGCATCCATGGCAATGACCGATCCTATCGCGGATATGCTGACCCGGATACGCAACGCGGGTCTCGCAAAGCACTCGAAGTGCGACATTCCATCCTCAAAGCTCAAAGTAGCTTTGGCGACGGTTCTCAAGGATCTTGGCTATATTAAGAATTTCAAGACTGCAGCCGATGACAAGCAAGGCGTGTTGCGGATCTATTTAAAATTCGACGGCGAAGATAAACACGTTATTCATGAAATCAAGCGGGTTTCCACCCCCGGTCGACGGGTTTATGTCGGCAAGGACGAAATCCCGGTGATTAAAAATGGTCTGGGCGCTGCCATCATTTCTACCTCTAGGGGGGTGATGCACGATGTGGCTGCTCGGGAGGCCCAGGTGGGTGGTGAGATTCTCTGCGCCATCTGGTAAGTAGATACGGCTAAGGAGCTCAGAAAATGTCAAGAATAGGCAAAAAACCCGTAGCTATACCGAGTGGCGTTCAGATTGCTTTGAAAGAAGACGAACTGACCATCAAGGGCCCTAAAGGTGAACTGAAGCGAACCGTCGTGGCCGGTGTTGGAGTTAGCATCGAAGCCGATCAGGTGACGGTTCAGAGCGCAGATGAAAGCAAGGGGTCCCGTGCTTATCAGGGGCTGATGCGCTCGCTTCTGGCCAACATGGTTGACGGTGTGACCAAGGGCTTTGAAAAGGTTCTTGAGATCAACGGGGTTGGTTATCGCGCTGAGCTCAAAGGGAACACTCTTAGTTTGGCCCTCGGTTACTCTCACGGTATCGAATATCCGCTACCCGCGGGGATTAGTGTAGAGGTCGAAAAGCAGACCAAGGTTATCGTGCGTGGCATCGATAAAGAACTGGTCGGTGCTACGGCAGCCAAGATCCGTTCTTTTCGGCCCCCTGAGCCTTACAAAGGTAAGGGCATCAAGTATGCTGATGAACGCATCATCCGTAAGGCTGGCAAAGCTGGTAAAAAATAACTGATTCAAGGTCAAGGAGACAGACAGTGAACGTCGCGACGAAAAGGCGTCAGGCAAGGCTGAAGAGGCAGGCACGGGTACGTCGCAAGGTAACAGGTACTGGCGATCGCCCCCGGCTCTGCATTTTCCGCAGTGCTAAACACATTTACGCCCAGATCATAGAGGATACAACCGGCACCACTCTGGTTTCCGCATCGACTCTCTGCAAAGAGGTCGGCGAAAGCCTGAAAGGGACCGGCAATATTGACGCGGCCAAGGCGGTCGGCACTACTGTCGCCAAAAAGGCCCTCGCTAAAGATATTAAAGAAGTGGTTTTTGACCGTAACGGTTTCCTTTATCATGGCCGTATCAAAGGCTTGGCCGATGCGGCTAGGGAAGCTGGTCTGTCATTTTAGGTAAGGAGGATTTCTTTGCTTCGCAATGATCCCAACGAAAAGGAATTAACTGACCGCGTGGTACATATCAATCGCTGCGCTAAGGTCGTTAAAGGTGGACGCCGCTTCAGCTTTTCAGCTCTGGTTGTCGTAGGTGACGGTAAAGGTCGTGTTGGTTTTGGCCATGGTAAGGCTAAAGAGGTTCCTGAAGCCATACGCAAGGGTGTTGAGCAGGCCAAAAAGAGCCTGATCACTGTGCCGTTGGTAGACCGAACTATTCCCTTCGATATTATCGGCAAGTTTGGCGCCGGTAAGGTCCTGCTTAAACCGGCTTCACCCGGTACCGGTGTCATAGCCGGTGGAGCTGTCCGCGCGGTGCTTGAAGCTGCCGGGGTTGGTGACATCTTGTCCAAGTGCCTTGGCTCCAACAACCCCCACAATGTCGTCCGTGCTACGGTTAACGCATTGTCGCGGCTACGCAGTGCCGAAGAGATTATGGCTAGGCGGGGGCTTGGCGCTGAAGATTAGGCACCGCTGAAAAGGAGAAGATTTATGGCCGCACAGATTAAAGTCACGTTGGTCAAGAGCGGTATTGGCCGCAATCAATATTTCACTAAAGTTCTCAAAGGCCTGCAGCTAACTAAGCTGCACAAAACGGTTGAGTTGCCAGATACCCCGGAGATTCGGGGTATGATAAACAAGGTTTCTCACATGGTCGTGGTTGAGGGCTGATTCAATCCAGAGGAATGGCTGTTATGGATCTGAGTAATCTGAGTCCGGCAATCGGCTCAACAAAAAATAGAAAACGCCTCGGTCGCGGAGCTGGTTCCGGTACCGGTAAGACCGCCGGTAAGGGTCATAAGGGACAGAACGCTCGTAGTGGTGGCGGTGTCAAGCCCGGCTTTGAGGGGGGGCAGATGCCTCTGCAACGTCGCCTGCCTAAACGAGGATTTACTCCGCTGGACAAGAAGTTCTATG
The DNA here is from genome assembly GCA_021107335.1 of Desulfuromonadaceae bacterium. Lineage (GTDB taxonomy): Bacteria > Desulfobacterota > Desulfuromonadia > Desulfuromonadales > Syntrophotaleaceae > Syntrophotalea_A. The sequence continues at coordinate 9,963 of JAIOSZ010000067.1, forward strand.
TCTTGGTAAATCTACGTGACCTGCAGAACTTTTTTGAAGCAGGTTCTGTGGTGGATCTGGAAGCGCTCGGTAAGGCTGGTCTGGTTACAAAGCTTAAGGATGGCATCAAAATCCTTGGTGATGGTGACCTTGATAAGGCTCTGACGGTCAAAGCACACAAATTCAGCAAAGCTGCTCTGCAGAAGATTGAAGCAGCTGGCGGCAAAGCCGAGGTTCTCTGACGTGGTCAAGAGCATCCAGAACATTTTCAGTATACCGGAACTGCGGCGACGCATCCTGTTTACGCTTGGGATGCTCGCCGTTTATCGTGTAGGCTGCCATATCCCAACGCCTGGTATCGATGCTCAGGTGCTCGCTACCTTTTTTGAGGGTAGCCAGGGGACTTTGCTTGGCATGGTCAGCGCCTTTACCGGCGGTGCATTGCAGCGTATGACGGTTTTCGCTCTCGGTATTATGCCCTATATCAGCGCCTCGATTATTATGCAGTTACTCGGCGTTGTTTTCGAGCCTGTTGAGCGCCTGTCCAAAGACGGCGAACAGGGGCGTAAAACCATTACCAAGTGGACTCGTTACGGTACTATCGTCTTATCGATTGTGCAGGGGGCCGGGATTGCTGTCGGCCTGCAGCAGATGAGTGGCAAAGGCGGTGTATCGGTGGTACCCGATCCGGGGCTTGGCTTCATTCTGTTGACGGTGTTGACTTTGACCGCCGGTACCGCTTTCATTATGTGGTTGGGTGAGCAGATCACCGAGCGGGGTATCGGCAACGGTATTTCACTGATCATTTTTGCCGGAATCGTCGCCAATATGCCCTCTGCTGTGGTTAACACGCTGCGGCTTATGAATACTGGTGCTGTCAGCTTGTTTGTCATGATCGTTATTCTGGCAGTCATGATTGCGGTTATTGGCGCTATCGTCTTCATGGAACGGGGCCAGCGGCGTCTGCCGATCCACTATGCTAAGCGCGTAGTAGGCATGCGCAATTACGGCGGACAGAAGAGCCACCTGCCACTCAAGGTAAATATGAGTGGGGTTATCCCGCCGATCTTTGCCAGCTCTATTATCATGTTTCCCGCGACTATCGCCAATTTGGTCGAGATTGAATGGATGAAGGTCTTTGCGGCCATGATGACGCCGACCCATCTACTATATAACGTCATTTTTGTTGCATTTATCATCTTCTTCTGTTACTTCTACACGGCTGTTACCTTCAACCCGCTTGATGTGGCAGAAAACGTTAAAAAACAGGGGGGGTATATTCCTGGCATCCGACCAGGTAAAGCGACCTCTGATTATATTAATGACGTGTTGAATCGACTGACTTTTGCCGGTGCAATCTACATCGCTGCGGTTTGTGTATTGCCTACAATTTTGATTAGCTCGTTTAATGTGCAGTTCTTTTTTGGCGGTACCTCGCTACTCATTGTAGTCGGGGTCGGCCTTGATACTGCCGCACAAATCGAGGCACATCTGATCTCCCGGTCTTACGAGGGCTTTATGAAGGGCGTTACCCTCAGGGGCCGGCAGGGATAGTATGGAGTGGAGCCAATGAAGGTGATTTTTTTGGGCCCGCCCGGTTCGGGAAAAGGGACTCAAGCTAAAATGGTTTCCGAAAGATTGGGGATTCCGCAGGTCTCGACGGGCGACATGCTTCGTTCAGCCGTTCGAGAAGGAACTCCCATGGGCCTCAAGGCAAAAGCCCTGATGGATTCGGGAGCGCTAGTTGCCGATGAGGTTGTGGTTGGGATTGTTCAGGAACGTCTGGTCAAGGTCGATTGTGAGCCAGGTTTTATCCTAGACGGATTCCCGCGGACTGTGCCTCAGGCCGATGCTTTACAGGCTTGCCTGGGGGGGCTCAATAAAAATCTTGATGCGGTTATATCTCTTGAGGTCGATAGTGACGCAGTGGTAGAGCGCATTACTGGTCGGCGCACCTGTCGCGATTGTGGCAAAATGTTTCATGTGCGTTTTGACCCGCCTGCTCAGGAAGATATCTGTGATGTTTGCGGCGGAGAACTTTATCTTCGTGACGACGACCAGGAAGCGACCATACGTAAGCGCCTTATGGTTTATGCTGAACAGACGGCACCTCTGATCGCCTATTATCAACAGTCAGGTCTCGTTTCTGCCATAGATGGTATGCAGGGTATTGCTCAAGTGCAGGATCAGATCCTGGTGGCTATGGGCCGCAAATAATGATTGTTTTGAAGTCCCGGGCGGAACTCGCTAAGATGAGGGATGCCGGGAAGGTGGTTGCCGAAATACTCGCTCTTTTAAAAGAGCGTATTAAGCCGGGTGTAACTACTGCTGAACTTGACAGCCTGGCTGAAAAGGAATGCCGTAAGCGGGGGGCGAAACCGGCCTTTAAGGGCTACGGAGGCTTTCCTTACAGTATTTGTGCCTCACCTGATGATCAAGTTGTGCACGGGTTTCCCAACACCCTGCCGGTTTCTGAAGGGACTATCCTGAGTATCGATTTCGGGGTAATCTATCGGGGGTATTACGGTGACTCTGCTTTTACTGCGGCGGTCGGTTCGATCAATGATCAGAAACGGCATTTGGTAGAGATCACAGAAAAATCTCTTTCTTTAGCCATTGAGCAAGTTTGCTGTGGTGGTTACCTTTATGACGTGGCACGGGCCGTTCAGGGTTGTGTTGAGGCTGAAGGATTCAGCGTTGTGAGGGAGTTTGTCGGGCACGGAATCGGCAAGGGGTTGCATGAAGAACCTCAGATTCCTAATTTTGTTCCTGATGCTGGACGTGGCGTTGAACTTAAACCCGGTATGACTTTGGCGATAGAGCCGATGGTTAATGCTGGCGCCCCGGGGGTGAAGATCTTACGGGATGGTTGGACGGCGGTTACTGTCGATGGACAACCGTCGGCACACTTCGAACATACGGTTGCAGTTACAGAGAACGGGCCCGAAATTTTAACCCAGATCTGATAGACACCCGGCAGAGGAAGGGGCGCTGTGGTCAAACGCTTCCTTTTAGCCGACTTCTTAATAGGACAAAGGAACAATCAATGAAAGTGCGAGCTTCGGTCAAACCGATTTGCGTCAAGTGTAAAGTCATTAAGCGCAAGGGAATTCTTAGGGTCATCTGCGAAAATCCCAAGCACAAGCAGAAACAGGGATAACCGGATCAGGAGGAAAATACATTGGCACGTATTGCTGGTATCGATTTACCAAGAAATAAGCGGATTGAGGTAGCCCTCACCTACATCTTTGGTGTGGGTCGGTCTTTGTCCCAGGATGTTTTACAAAAGGCTGGAGTAGAGCCCAATACCCGTACTGACGATCTAACCGACGCTGAAGTCGGTAAGATTAGAGAGGTTATTGACGGCGGATATCAGGTTGAAGGCGATCTGCGCCGAGTGATCTCAACCAATATCAAACGGCTCATGGATTTGGGTTGCTATCGTGGCCTGCGTCATCGCCGCGGTCTGCCGGTGCGCGGACAGAAAACCAAAACCAACGCCCGGACCCGTAAGGGACCTAGAAAAACTGTGGCTGGTAAGAAGAAATAATTGGAGGAACCATGGCTAAGCCTGGTAAGAAGACGGTAAGAAAGAGTAGAGAAAAAAAGAATGTTGCCAACGGCATTGCGCACATTCAGGCGACCTTCAACAATACAATCGTGACGTTCACCGACGTCAGCGGTAATGTGGTTTCATGGTCAACCTGTGGCGCCAATAGCTTTAAGGGCTCTCGTAAAAGTACTCCCTTTGCCGCCCAGATTGCTGCAGAGGAAGCTGCCAAGAAAGCCCAGGATCACGGTATGCGCTCGGTTGAAATTCGTGTTAAGGGTCCCGGGTCCGGCCGTGAGTCGGCTCTGCGAGCCATTTCGGCTGCTGGCCTCAACATCAGTATGATCAAAGATGTGACCCCTATTCCGCACAACGGTTGTCGTCCGCCGAAGCGCAGAAGAGTCTAACCATACAAGGAGGATGAACGTTGGCTAGATATACTGGACCCGTCTGCCGTCAGTGTAGAAGGGAAAATATGAAGTTGTTCCTGAAAGGGGACAGGTGCTATACCGACAAGTGTGCTGTTGAGCGGCGGAACTATGCCCCGGGGGTTCATGGCCAGGGTCGTGTTAAGGTTACCGAATACGGAACCCAGCTGCGTGAAAAGCAGCGCGTTAAGCGCACCTACGGTCTGTTGGAAAAGCAGTTTCGTGCCTATTTTGGTAAGGCCGATCGTGCCAAGGGTGTTACCGGTGAGAACTTGCTGGTGCTGCTTGAGCGTCGCCTTGATAGCGTGATTTACCGTCTCGGCTTTGCCAGTTCCCGTAATGAGGCCCGTTTGCTCATCCGTCAGGGGCACTTTCTGGTCAACGGTCGCAAGTGTAATATCCCTTCCTTGCTCGTGCGGATCAACGATGTTGTTGAATTGCGTGAAAAGAGCCGTCAGATTACACGCATTACCGATTCTCTCGATGGTGTTATGCGGCGTGGCGTACCCTCCTGGGTTGAGTTGGAGCGAGATGCTTTTAAAGGGACCCTAAAGACCCTGCCCGTTCGTGAAGAGATGACGACTCCTGCGTTCCAGGAACAGCTAATCGTCGAGCTCTATTCGAAGTAATCGCGACATGGGGCGGTTGTAACCTCATTATGGAGGATCCGGATGTATAAAAACTGGAGAGATCTCATCAAGCCCAAGCGCCTCCAGATTGAATCGGACAGCCTGTCTGATTGTTATGGAAAGTTTAAGGCGGAGCCTTTTGAGCGTGGATTCGGTACCACTTTGGGTAATGCCTTACGGCGAGTGCTTCTGTCGTCTTTGCAGGGAGCTGCTGTCACTTCCGTGCGGATCAAGGGTGTCCTCCATGAGTTCTCTACCATCCCCGGTGTTACTGAGGATGTTACCGATATTATTCTGAACCTTAAAGGTGTGCTGCTTAAGTTGCACGGTAGCGAGGGACGAAATATTCGTATCGTTAAAAAGGGCGCCGGGGTCATTACAGCCGGTGATATCGTGACCGATTCTCACGTCGAGGTACTTAATCCCGACCATCACATTCTGACCTGTTCTAAAGAGGCCGATGTGGAGATCGACATGGTCGTGGCCCTAGGTAAGGGATATGTTCCGGCAGAGCGTAATCGCGATGAAAAGGCACCGGTTGGTACTATCCCTATCGATGCCATCTTTTCGCCCATCAAGAAAGTCAATTTTACTGTGACCAATGCTCGTGTTGGTCAGATTACTGACTTCGACAAGCTGAACCTTGAGGTCTTCACGGATGGCAGTGTTCGAGCTGATGATGCCGTCGCCTACGGGGCCAAGATTCTTAAAGAGCAGTTACAGATCTTTATCAATTTTGATGAAGAGGCCGAAGTGCTTGGCGTTGATGAGAACGAAGAGGGTCGAAAGATCAATGAAAACCTCTATCGCTCGGTAGACGAACTTGAGCTTTCGGTGCGCAGTGCCAATTGCCTAAAAAATGCCAATATTCACCTGATCGGTGATCTTGTGCAGCGATCCGAAGCAGAAATGCTTAAAACCCAGAACTTTGGGCGTAAATCACTGAATGAGATCAAGGACATCTTGGCTGAGATGGGCTTGTCCCTGGGGTTGGCTCTGGACGGATTTCCTGATCCTGAATATCTAAAGCTGATTCGTGAGGGTAGCGAGGACGTTTGATCCTCAGATACCCCGTTAAGTAACGAAGAAAGGACCGTAGAACCATGCGTCACAATAAATCCGGCAGGCGGCTCGGCCGCAATTCGAGTCATCGGGCCGCAATGATGCGCAACATGGTGACATCACTTCTCGATCATGAAAAGATCACCACTACCACAACCCGGGCTAAGGAGTTGCGGAAACTTGCCGAGAAGATGATCACCCTCGGTAAGCGTGGAGATTTGCATGCCCGTCGCCAGGCCCTGCAGGTCATTCGTGATCGCAAGGTGGTTGCTAAGTTGTTTGAAATGGTCGCGCTTCGCTATAAAGATCGTCCTGGTGGCTACACCCGGATTTTGAAGCTCGGTAACCGTGTAGGTGACAACGCGCCGATCTGTCAGATCGAATTGGTTGAGGAGGAGTTCACTCCCCGGCCTAAAAAAGTTGTTTCTGTTGCTGCGGCTGAAGTAGCCCCCGTAGTAGAGGCTGTTGATGAAGTCCCGGCCGAGACAGAAGTCGAAGCTGAAGACAAAGATTAAAGATTCAATTTAGTTCTGTAAAAAAAGGCAAGGAGTTATATCTCCTTGCCTTTTTTTTTGTTGGGGCCATTGGCTTGAATCTTGACCAATTACGGTTTTCCATGATAGCTTTGCCACCTTAAGTTACTGGAGCCCATAATGTATTTTCCTTCTTTAGAAAAGTTTTGCAGTCTTGCCAAACAGGGTAATCTAATACCGGTTTATCGCGAGATTTTGGCCGATATGGAAACGCCCGTTTCCGCTTTCAAAAAAATCGATGACGGGCAGAATGCTTTTCTACTGGAAAGTATCGCTGGCGGTGAAAAGTGGGCTCGGTATTCTTTTCTTGGCAGTAATCCCGGTAAGATTTTCCGCTGCAATGGCGAGTCCTACGAAGTTTTGGATCGAACTGGTGTTGTGCACAGCGGCTGCAGTAACGATCCTCTTGCTGAAATCAAACGGTTTATGGCGGCTTATCGGCCCGTGCAGGTCGAGGGTCTGCCTCCCTTTTTCGGCGGTCTAGTCGGCTACTTAAGCTATGATATGGTGCGGTTTTTTGAGCATTTGCCGTCGTCCTCCAGCCCGCAGATTGGGGCTTATGATGCCTGTTTTCTGCTAACCGATACCTTGCTTATCTTTGATAATGTCGCTCAGACCATCAAGGTAGTGTGCAACGTCGAGCTGGCAGAAGATGAGGACCCGGTACAGGCCTATTCTCAGGCCCAGATAGCTATCGACCGCCTGATCGAACAATTGCGCAGTCCCTTGGCTGATATCCCTGGCGATGCGGATTACGGGCCGGCAGAGGAATTCGTCTCCGATTTTACTGAAGAGGGGTTCATGGCCGCCGTCGAACAATGCAAGGAATATGTTCGTGCCGGCGATATTATTCAGGTGGTTTTATCGCAGCGCCTCTCCGGTCGTCTTGGGGCGCCCCCCTTCGATGTTTATCGAGCCTTGCGTACCTTGAATCCTTCACCGTATATGTTTTTTCTCCGTTTTGACAAGACCCTGGTGATAGGCGCTTCTCCTGAAGTGCTGGTGCGTAAAGTTGGAGCCGGGGTTGAGGTTCGGCCCATAGCCGGTACGCGGCCGCGAGGGTCCACCGTCGATGAAGATCTGCAGCTCGAAGAAGAACTTCTGGCCGATCCAAAGGAATGCGCCGAGCATATCATGCTGGTTGATTTGGGTCGTAACGATATCGGCCGGGTTTGCCGCACCGGTTCGGTCGAGGTAAGCGAGTTAATGGTCATAGAACGTTACTCTCATGTCATGCACATTGTTTCCAATGTGCATGGTCTGTTGCGTTCTGATTGCGATGCCTACGATGTGTTGCGGGCCACCTTCCCGGCGGGTACCCTGAGTGGCGCTCCGAAAATACGGGCCATGGAAATTATCGATGAATTGGAACCAGCCCGCAGGGAGATCTACGGCGGTGCCGTAGGGTATTTTTCCTTCTCTGGCAATATGGATATGGCCATTGCTATTCGTACTTTGGTCGTCCACGACGACCGAATATATCTACAGGCCGGGGCTGGTATCGTGGCCGATTCTGATCCGGCCGCTGAATATCAGGAAACCTTGAGCAAGGCTCGTGGCGTGATGAAAGCTATCGAAATGGCGCGAAAGGGGCTTGATTGACATGCTGCTGATGCTTGATAACTACGACTCTTTTACTTATAACCTGGTTCAGTACTTTCAAGAACTTGGCGAAGAAGTGAGAGTTTTTCGTAACGATAAGATCTCGGTAGCGGAAATCGCTGCTCTGCATCCGCGGCGGTTGGTAGTTTCTCCGGGGCCTTGCTCCCCGGAGGAAGCCGGTATTTCAGTCAGCGCTATTCAACAGTTGGCCGGTAAAATGCCAATTCTTGGCGTCTGTTTGGGTCATCAGTCCATGGCCCATGCTTTTGGTGGGCGTGTGGTGCGCGCGGAAAATTTGATGCACGGCAAAACTAGTCCTGTTTATCATGACCATCAAGGGCTGTTTAAGGGCTTATCTTGCCCTTTTGATGCCACCCGATATCATTCGCTGATCGTAGAGCGGGCCACCTTGCCGTCAGAATTTGAAATCAGTGCCTGGACCGACGCCGATGAGATCATGGGCATGCGGCATCGAGAATTGCCCCTGTGGGGGGTGCAATTTCACCCCGAGTCGATTCTGACCGTAGAAGGCAAACGCCTCCTGCATAACTTTCTGGAAATGACCTGAGCTTTTTTCAGGTACAGGTATTGTCCTTGTTGAGGCTGCCATGATTAAAGATGCAATCGCCAGGCTAGTGGAAGAGCGTGACCTGTCCGAGCCCATGATGATCGAAGTCATGGAACAGATCATGGGAGGCGAAGCGACTCCTGCTCAGATCGGCGCCTTTATCATTGCTCTGCGTATGAAGGGTGAAACGATCGAAGAGATCGCTGGTGCGGCGCGCGTCATGCGTGCCCATGCTACTCCGGTTAGGGCCGGCAAAGTGCTTGACATGGACCGTGAAGAGATCAATTCTGATCGGGAAACCATTCTCGATACTTGTGGCACCGGTGGTAGTGGCACCAAGAGTTTTAATATCTCCACCACCGTGGCTTTCGTGGTGGCGGCCTGTGGCGTTAAGGTTGCCAAACACGGCAATCGCAGCATCTCTTCCGCTTGTGGCAGCGCCGATGTCCTGGAGCGTCTTGGGGTCAAACTCGATGTTAGCGTGGCTCTGGTTGAGGCTTGTATCAATACCTTAGGGATTGGATTTCTATTTGCGCCGGCCTTGCACGGTGCCATGCGCCATGCCATAGGGCCGCGCAGGGAAATCGGTGCCAGGACCATTTTTAATATTCTCGGGCCGCTGACCAATCCTGCTGCTGCCGACCTCCAAGTGCTTGGAGTCTATCGTGAGGGGCTGGTTGAGCCGTTGGCCAATGTTTTGAGTCGGCTCGGTTGCCGCCGGGGGTTTGTGGTTCACGGTCTGGACGGTATGGATGAAGTGACCTTGACTGGCCCGACCCGGGTGGCTGAAATCAATCGTGGAACGGTACGCCTTTATACCGTTGAGCCGGAGGATTATGCCCTGACACGGTGCAAACTGAGCGCCCTGCAAGGTGGCGACGCATTGTACAACGCCGAGCTGATTTTGACGGTATTGCAAGGTGAGCAGGGGCCACGCAGGGATGTGGTGCTATTGAATAGCGCCTTTGCTCTGCTGGCGGCAGACAAGGTGGAGGATGTCCGGGGCGGCATCGAACGGGCCGCTGAAATTATCGATAGCGGACAGGCATTGCGCAAGCTCAACGATCTTATCAGGATGACCAACCAGTGATACTCGATGAAATTCTCCAGCACAAGCTCGTTGAGGTTCAGGCCCAGCGCCGTAACGTGCCATTGGTCATGCTACAAGAGCGCATTGACTCGCGGTCAGCGCCCCGCGGTTTTGGAGCCGCTTTGCGGCAACAGGCGGCTGTCGGTACGGCGATTATTGCCGAGGTAAAAAAGGGCTCGCCTTCCAAAGGTGTCATTCGTGCCGATTTTGACCCTTGCGATATTGCCCGGCGTTATCAGGCTGGCGGCGCTACCTGCCTGTCCATATTGACCGACCAGCGGTTTTTCATGGGTTCACTTGCCTACTTGGAGGCGATCGCTGAAATTGTCTCCTTGCCACTGTTGCGCAAGGACTTCGTTATCGATGCTTATCAGATTTATGAAGCCCGTGCCGCCGGAGCCGATGCGGTTCTGTTGATCGCTGCTGCTCTGGCGCAAGATGTCCTGAGCGATTTGGTCTCGTTGGCTGCGGAGCTGGATCTGGATGTTTTGCTCGAGGTGCACAATGAGGATGAATTGCAGCGGGCATTGGAATTGCCGGTGGAGCTAATTGGCATCAATAATCGGGACCTTAAGACCTTTCACACCGATCTAGCCGTTACCGAGCGCTTGTTGCCTCTTATTCCTGCGAATCGTTTGGTAGTGGCTGAAAGTGGCCTGCGCTGTCGGGCTGATATTCGCCGTTTGCAGCAGGCTGGTGCTAGAGCTTTTTTGGTCGGTGAAAGCCTGATGCGAGAACCGAATTTTGAGCAAAAGCTGCAGGAGCTGTTGCACGATCAATTTTGATTTTATACTTGGTTATTCTCTGTCCCATTTTCGAAGGTTCTACAGGAGAATTAAATGCAGACCAAAATTTTGTTGCAGGACCATCAGATCCCTAAACATTGGTACAATGTCGCCGCCGACTTGAGTAACTCTCCGCCGCCGATTCTGCATCCTGGTACTTTGGCACCCGTTGGACCCGAAGATCTGACATCCATATTCCCCATGTCCTTGATCGAGCAGGAGGTCAGCCGCGAGCGCTGGATTGAAATACCCGAAGAAGTGCAGAAAATCTATCAGCTTTGGCGCCCTTCTCCTATGTTTCGTGCGCATCGTCTCGAAGCAGCGTTGAAAACACCGGCACACATCTACTATAAATACGAGGGAGTGTCGCCGGCCGGCTCGCATAAGCCCAATAGCGCTATCCCTCAGGCCTATTACAATAAGATGGCGGGAATCAAGCGTTTGGCCACTGAAACCGGTGCCGGTCAGTGGGGCTGTTCGCTGGCCTTAGCCAATTCCTATTTTGGCTTGGAAACAACCGTCTATATGGTGCGGGTCAGTTACGGTCAGAAGCCTTATCGCAAGAACCTGATGGAACTGTGGGGTGCTGAGGTTATCCCCTCACCGAGCAACCGTACGGAGGCTGGGCGGCAGATGCTGACCGAAGACCCGGATACCACCGGCTCTCTTGGGATGGCCATTAGTGAAGCGGTAGAGGATGCTGCCAGCCATAGCGATACTAACTATGCTCTTGGCAGCGTTCTGAATCACGTTTGCTTGCATCAGACAGTCATTGGTTTGGAAGCCATCGAACAGCTGAAATTGGTCAACGATTATCCCGATGTAGTCATTGGCTGCTGCGGTGGCGGCAGTAACCTTGCGGGGCTGGCTTTTCCCTTTGTGCGGGACAAAATAAATGGCAAGCAGATTCGCTTGCTGGCGGTTGAGCCAAGTTCCTGTCCGACCTTGACCAAAGGAAGTTATGCCTATGATTTTGGTGATACGGCCAAGTTGACCCCTATTACCAAGATGTATACCTTGGGGCATGACTTTGTGCCCCCCGGTATTCACGCCGGCGGTCTGCGTTACCACGGCGCCAGTGCTCTGGTCAGCCAACTGCACCACGAAGGCATCATCGAGGCGGCGGCCTTGCCACAGACCGATTGTTTTGAAGGTGCGGTGCTGTTTGCCCGTACTGAAGGAATCGTGCCTGCGCCCGAGTCATCCCACGCCATTCGAGCCGCCATTGACGAAGCGGTCAAGGCGCGGGAAGAGGGGAAGGAGCGCACCATCCTGTTTAATCTGTCCGGTCATGGCCATTTTGACATGTCCTCATATGAAGCTTATCTGGGGGGGCAGTTAGAGGATTATGCCTATCCGGAAAAGAATATTGCCGCTTCACTGGCCAAATTGCCTCAGGTGAAGTGATGGTCTGCACAGAAAGTTTGGCGCAAAGGGTAATCCCCCGGGTCAAGATCTGCGGGATCACCTCAGTCGAGGATGGTTTGCACGCTGTCCGTTGTGGGGCTGATGCCCTGGGGCTAGTTTTTTATAACAAAAGCCCCCGCTGTGTCACTGCTGAGCAGGCTCGCCGAATTATCTCTGAATTGCCGCCCCTGGTGACCACTGTTGGCCTGTTTGTCAATCATCCGGCCCAGGAGATTACAGATATTGCCCGTTTCTGTAGCCTCGATGTGTTGCAGTTGCATGGCGATGAAACACCTGAACAGTGCCAATTGCCGCCCTGGCGAGTAATTAAGGCCTTGCGTGTTCGCGATGAACAGAGTTTGGCCGACTTTACTGCTTACCGGGTCAGTGGCATGTTGCTCGACGCCTGGCAAGCCGATAGCTACGGCGGCACCGGTCATCGCTTTAATTGGCAGTTGGCGGTGAAAGCGACGCAGCAACGGCCGATTATTTTGGCCGGTGGGCTGACGCCAGCTAATGTGGCGGAAGCTGTAAAGACGGTGCACCCTTACGCTGTTGACGTCTCCAGCGGCGTGGAAAGTGCTCCTGGTTGCAAGGACCCCGATCTGGTGGCGGCATTTATTCGCAACGCCAAACATTTTACGGAGTAGTTCATGTATTCATATCCGGATTCAAACGGGCATTTCGGCCCCTTCGGCGGCCGTTATGTGGCTGAAACTCTGATGCCGTCTCTCGAAGAACTAGCGGAGGCCTATCGGGAAGCGCAGAACGATCCGACGTTTCAGCAGGATTTCGAATATCATTTGCAGCAATATGTCGGTCGGCCCAGTCCCCTCTACTATGCGCGACGTTTAAGCGATCACCTCGGTGGCGCCAGAATTTATCTGAAAAGGGAAGACCTCAACCATACCGGTGCCCACAAGGTCAACAATACCGTGGGCCAGGCTTTGCTGGCGCGACGTATGGGTAAAAAAAGAGTAATTGCCGAGACTGGCGCCGGACAACATGGGGTGGCCACGGCCACCGTTGCAGCCCTGTTTGGCATGGAGTGCGAGGTCTTCATGGGCACCGAAGATATGCGTCGCCAGAGCCTCAATGTGTTTCGTATGAAGTTACTCGGCGCCAAGGTGACGGGAGTAACCAGCGGTACGGCGACTCTCAAAGATGCCATGAATGAGGCTATCCGCCATTGGGTAACTCGAGTAAGGGACACCTTTTACATTATCGGCACTGTGGCCGGGCCACACCCCTATCCCGCCATGGTGAGGGACTTTCAGTCGGTGATCGGTCGCGAAACGCGCAGCCAAATTCTACAGGCCGAAGGCCGACTGCCCGATTATGCTGTGGCTTGTATCGGCGGCGGTTCCAATGCTATTGGTCTGTTTCATCCCTTTTTAGGGGATGAAAGCGTCCGACTGCTCGGTGTCGAAGCTGCTGGGCTCGGAGTCGACAGCGGCAAGCATGCTGCCAGTATTGGCGCTGGTCGCGTTGGCGTGCTGCATGGGAACAAGACCTACCTACTGCAGGACGAGCATGGTCAAATAAAACATGCTCATTCTATTTCCGCCGGCCTCGATTATCCCGGGGTCGGTCCGGAACATGCGCATCTCCACGAGATTGGTCGCGCCGAATATCAGGCGATTACCGATGCTGAAGCCCTGGATGCTTTTCAGGTGCTGACCAAGCTCGAAGGGATCATCCCCGCTCTGGAGAGCGCCCACGCCATAGCCCAGGTGATGAAACTGGCTCCGACCTTGCGCCGGGACCAGTTGGTAGTAGTTTGCCTATCCGGGCGTGGCGACAAGGATATTCATACCGTGGCTGAAGCCATGGGTGTGGAATTAAACTGACAGGACCTCATCATGAAATTTACCGAACTGGATTTACCGCAATCGGTGCTTAAGGGTGTCGAGGCGGTTGGATTCACCGAACTGACCCCGGTTCAGGAAGAGTCCATTCCGCTGGCCCTGGCGGGCAAGGATGTCGCTGGCCAGGCCCAGACGGGTACCGGTAAGACGGCCGCTTTTTTAATTGCGCTCTTTACCCGGCTGTTGCGCAGCGAGAGCGAGACCAGCAACAATCC
>JAIOSZ010000307.1 GCA_021107335.1 Desulfuromonadaceae bacterium
GACCCACCAATCCTCATCATCGTCGAACCACCAACGGCTCGAATCAGTACTCCAGATGCTCTCTGCCAACCGTTTGGCCGTATCGGTTTTGAGGCGTCGCACAGAGAAAGGATACCACTCATCGGCGTAGCGATTGCCGAGGTCCTTGTATTCCTTGAGGGCCAGGATCATCTCAAGCTGATCAGCGTCGTGGGCCAGTTGAGCTTCACGGCTTTCCTGGGCGCTGAACTCGGCAAGCAGCGCCCGGTAATCGTCACCGAAGGGCAACGTCGCGGCCAGATCGTCCACTGCCGCCTGTTCATCGACCTGAACATATTTTTTATTGACGTAATTGAGATCGCCGGTGCGGGCCTCGGGAATATCGTGAAACAGGCACAGTTGCAACACCCGACCAACATCGGCCTGCTCATCAAGGCGCGCCAGGGTAAAGCCGATGATGGCAGCACGATAGGAATGCTCGGCCACCGACTCGGCACCCGAACCTAGAAACTGGAAGCCACTCCGTGGCGTGCGTTTGAGCATGCCGACTTCAAAAAAGAAATTGGCCAGACTCTTCATGATTTCTCCTTGCATCTTATCCGGCCGCCATAAGGCCGACCGAGAGCCGTTGCGCCGGCGTTGACAGGTAGACGTCAGTTGTCTATGATTTGGGGCCTTATTTAATCCGCAATCCGTAAAATTCAATTGTCGAGCTGGTTGACCTAAAACAAACAGCCTCGACCTGAAATACAGAGGGAGACCAACAAATGAGTACCCGTATCGAAAAAGATTCCATGGGGGAAATGCAGGTTCCGACTGCCGCCCTCTACGGCGCCCAGACCGCTCGCGCACTGCAGAACTTCCCCATCTCTGGCGTGCGCTTTTCCCGGCCTTTTATTCAGGCCCTGGGCATGATCAAACAGCAAGCCGCCCTTGCCAACAACGCTCTGGATCTACTCGACACCGAGCGGGCTGAAGCCATTTTCACCGCCGCCGGCGAGGTCATGCTCGGCACCCTTGACGACCAATTCATACTCGACATCTACCAGACCGGTTCCGGCACTAGCACTAACATGAATGCCAACGAAGTAATCGCCAACCGCGCCACCCAATTGTTAGGCAAGGAAATCGGCTCAGGAGCGGTCCACCCCAACGACCACGTAAACCACGGCCAATCGAGCAACGATGTCATCCCCACCGCCATGCATATATCCGCGGTGATGGAGATCCGTCAAACTCTGATTCCGGCCTTGGCGGCTCTGCAAGAGACGCTGGGCGAAAAAGCTCTGTCCTTCAACGGCATCACCAAGATTGGGCGCACCCACCTGCAGGATGCCACCCCGGTGCGCCTCGGCCAGGTCTTCTCTGGCTACGCCCGCCAGTTGGCTCTAGCCATTCGCTGGATCGAGGCGGCTGAGGAGGGGCTACTAGAACTTCCCCTCGGCGGCACCGCTGTCGGCACCGGCCTCAACACCCATCCCCAATTTGCCGAGCGGGTCATCGCCGCCATCAGCGAACTTACTGGCCAGCCCTTTATCGAAGCGGTCAACCATTTCGAAGCCCAGGCCGCCAAGGATGCTGTGGTCGCCATGAGTGGCGCCCTCAAGCGAGCCGCAGTGGCCCTGTTCAAGATCGCCAATGACATCCGCTTCCTCGGCAGCGGCCCTCGCTGTGGGCTCGGCGAAATCCAGCTACCCCCGGTACAGCCGGGCAGTTCGATCATGCCGGGCAAGGTTAATCCAGTGATGGCCGAAAGTCTGATGCAGGTTTGCGCCCAGGTGGTCGGCAACGACGCCACCATCACCCTCGGCGGTCTTTCCGGCAACTTCGAGCTTAACGTCATGATGCCGGTCATGGCGCACAACCTGCTCAGCTCCATCGACCTTCTGGCAGCCGCCGTCACCCAGTTCAGCAACCGCTGCGTCAAGGGCCTGCAGGCTAACCGCGAACGCTGCGAATCGCTGGTCGAGGAGAGCCTGGCCATGTGTACCGCCCTGGCACCGGTGATCGGCTATGACCGCGCCGCACAGATCGCCAAAGAAGCGTACCAGAACGGCCGCACGGTACGCCAAGTGGCCGACGAGCAGCAAACTTTGCCAGCAGAGGAACTGGAGCGCCTGCTCGACCCACGGCCGATGACCGAACCGGGGGTGCCAGGCAAGACCCGCTGAAGCAAAGATTCTTCAAGTGTATCAACTAAGGGGGCCAAACGGCCCCCTTTTTTTATTATGCCGGATAATTCAGATGAAACAGATTTTTCCGTAATCTCAACCGGCCCCCAATGCTTCGACAATCCCCTTGCCCAGAACCAGCCGCTGCCAGTTCTTCATCGTTTTAAGGCCTACCAGGTCTTCCACGCCAGCCGGTTGACGACGGGCAATCTCTTCCAGCATCGCATTATTGATAATGACACCGGGATCCATCGCCAGCTCCTTGGCCGTACCGACTCGCCACTTTTTCAACAGCGCCATACGACCATCGACTTCAGGATCTCGCAGGCGAGGCTCACCACGAGGATAAACCGGCAGTTCCTCCTCCGGCACTTTGCAACCCGCCTCTACCGCTATAAGCAATGGGCCACCGTAGCGACTGGTCAGCCTCGGCACCATATCTTCGACTCTGGACAAGGCACTCATATTGCCAGGCATGGCCCGAGCTACTTCC
>JAIOSZ010000068.1 GCA_021107335.1 Desulfuromonadaceae bacterium
GACCCGATAATCGCGACTGCGTTGGCGGCTCATAGAAACGACCTCATCAACTTTCCAGGGGATCGTCTGAGATCCCTTCCAGCAACAAAATATGCAGTTCAGCAGGACCATGTACGCCGATGGTCAACACTCGCTCAATATCGGCGGTGCGGCTTGGCCCGGTAATAAAGGCGACAAAATCGGGACTCTGGCGTCGATGCAGCACCCGCAGCGGCCCGACTGCGGCCAGGCCATCAGCCAGAATCTTGTGGGGATCAAGGATCACGAAATGACGCCTGGGCAGGGTACTGGCCAGGCGCAACGCCTCGTCCGTACTGTCGAGAACCACCGTGCCGGTATCGGCCAAGGCAAAATTGGCCCCAGTGATCCCAGCGCTGGCCTGGGCTGCCCCGGCGCGAAAGTGTTCCGTCAGCACTATGCAACCGCTTTCACGGAGTGCTTCGGCGAGCCTCAAACGCTGACTTGCAGCAAAATTCGGCAACAGTATCGGGCCTTCGGCATGTCGAGCGATATAATCAACCAGAGCAGTCCTATCGAGGGTGCGCACTACATGGGCACCGGCCCGGCCAGCTGCAAGTATAAAACGTTCGAGCAATTCCATATCGACCCCGCACATAACCAACCGAAAAGACCGCCTCGGCACAACAGCAACGTGCGAAGACGGTCTTTTATCAAATGATTCTCAGCTTTTCCGTCACAACCCCTGGTCGGCCTTGAAACGCTTGAGCCAGGCCTTAAATTCTCCCTCTTCATTTTCCAGTTCAAAGGCATTGATCAGACCACGGCGCAGAGCGAGGGACACTGCCCGGTTGCGCAGATTAAAGGCATCGCCAAACTTATCACTATGAAACTGTTCCTGATCGATGCCGAGTTTGCTATACAGGGAGTTGAGGCGGCTCTGAACACCGCGCCGCGACAAGTAGCGGCGTTGAGCGATAAGATTGTCGGTCAAGCCAAGGGAGATGTCGAGCAGCGCTTCGAATTCGATATCGGACAAAGCAGTCTGACTATGACCAGCCCGCCCCTGCACCTTGCGCACATCGGGGTCGATCCAGCACTGCTCTTCGAGGAGCACAGTACGAACCGCCGAGCCGATGCGTTCATGGGTATTAGATTTGAGAATATAACCGTAGACTGTCTCGGGAGGTACGATGCGTGACAGGGTACGCACGTACATCTCATCCTTAAACTGACTCCAGAAAACGATGCGCGCTTCGGGCTTGCGCTGCCAAAGGTTGCGGGCAAACTCGATACCGTTCATCTCCGGCATCTGGATATCGCTAATAACCAGCGGCTGCTCACTTTCCAAGGCCATTTTCAAAGCGACCAGACCGTTATGGGCGCGGTCGATCTGACAGGGGACATCCCAGGATTTGACCAACTGTTCCAGAAATTCGGCATCCCGCGGATTGTCTTCGACAATCAGGATATGCACCGGTTCGGTCATACTCTCTCCCCTCTAGCGGCCGGCACGGCCAGGGTCAGCTCAAAACGAGTGCCCGTAGAAAAACGCGACGGGCTCCAAGCAACCTGGCCACCGATGGCCCGCGACCGCTCGCGAATATTGTTGAGGCCCCGCCCACCCCCCAGGGTGACTTGCCGGGTATCGAAACCAACCCCATTATCCTCCACCGACAGCACCACCTGATCGCCACGCAAGTCGAGGTTAACCTCGTAGCGGCTGGCTCGAGCATGCTTGATGACGTTGTGAATCGCCTCTACGGCAATACGATAGAGGGTCAGTTTGGACAGTCGCGGCAATCCGGAGGCATCAACTTCTGGCGAAATATACAGATGATATTCGGGCATATCACCCTTGCCGTTACAGCGCTCAAGATGGGACTGCAGGGCCGCACCGAGTCCGAGAATGTCGAGGGTCTGGGGATGTAGGTTGTCCATCAAATGACGCAGGTCGGTGATGGCCCCCTTCAATTCGTCCTCCAGGGCTTCGGCCTGATCACGACAGGTCTCTTGCTTTTGCAACACCTGTAATCCCCGCAGAATGGAAGAAAGGTCGGAGAGTGTCTGATCGTGAATGTCCATAGCGATGCGCCGCCGCTCTTCCTCGGCCCCTTCCAACAACTTCTCAGTGCCGACTACCCGAATCAGCTGTTCGGTCATGCGGTTAATAGACAGGGCCAAATCGTCCAGCTCGTCGCGCACCACCTCGGGAGCGGCGGGCGGGGTCAGGTCGCCGCGTACGATGCTACCGGCGGTATCCGAGAGTCGCTGCACCCGGCGCAGAATGCGACGGGAGAAGAAAAGGGACAGCAGTATCCCGATGGGAATCGCGGCACCGAGCACAATAATCGACACTAGCGCCGCCCGGTCCATAAGTTTGTCGATATCCTGTTTTTGATTAGGCTGCGAGCCCCTGCGCAATTTCTGCGCCTGCTGGACGGCATTTAACAGCTCGGCAAATTGAGGCTGCAAACGGGCCATGCCGGCTCCAAACTGAGACAAATCACGGGGGTTCATGTTATCCACCGTTTGCAGCAATTCCTTGAAGCCACCCAATTCGTGTGGAATTTGCTCCACAATGGCCCTAACAACCTTACGAAAATGAGCGTGAAATATCACCAGTCGCTCAAGCAGCCCTTTGACTTCCTCGTCCTGAACGAGAAATTCGCTAGAGTGCAGTTCGTGTTGTTGAGCCAGAATAAACATGGTTTGGAAAGTCTTTTCAGCCTGATCCTGAAGAATATAAAGCTTCCCAATTTTCTCTACTTGCTCGCGCTGCTGGGATAGACCCCAATAGGTGAATTGCAGAAAGCCGAGCAACAGGGTCATCAGCAGCAGAACCGCTGCCGGGGCCATCAGGATCTGGTGTTTGAGAGCTATACGCATAGGCCGAAACCTAACACAGAAGCCAAAGGGTTGCACTGTGCATTCGCACAGTCCCGCCCTTTAGCTTAAAACAATTATGGCCATATTTTTCCACCCCATCAGGAGCCGTCCTACAACCCTCTATAAAAAGACTCTTGCGCCTCTTTGTCTAGTAACTGTGGCCGGTCCAAGTAGCGGCGAGAATGGTGAAAAACCCGTAACCGCCTCGCATCGGCCAGGCGTCCGATACGTCCGGCAAGACGCGCTGTCAGATGGTTACGCAGCTGGGCTCGAGGAAGCTCTTGATGGGCGAATACCGCCTCGATAACTAGCAGATGAGCCGCCCGCGCCAAGGCGACAATTTTGTCCAGATTGGCCGATGTCGGTGAGGCATCGGTGACGTAACAAACTTTCATGCCCCGCTCGGTGCTGGCAATCTCCTCGACCAGTTCGCCCAAGGGCACCTGTTCGGTGCCGCCAGCGGCCAACGGCACGGCCAGCAGGGCTTTCCCAGGAGTCTGCTGCTGCAGCAAATCCTTGAAATGCGCCAGCCAAGGACCGACAAGGAATCCACGCCGTTCCAGAGCCTCGCGACGAATGGCGATATGCAACGGTTCCTCTAGGGCAAAAGCCAGGGAATCGATATCGCCATGCGCAAGCCGGGCCGCCCGCACGGAACAGTAGGGGGTCTCATAGAGCAGTCCATCGCTGCAATCACGGCCCGGTTGTGGCTCTGCGACGAAACCGTTTTGCGCCCGAAACACGGTTGTTTCCAATCGCTCCCCCCGCCATTCCTGTACGGTGAGCACAAAGGAGAAGCCGGCGGTGAGGTTCCAAGTGTAACCGGCCAAGCGTCCGGCCAACTGATCGATGATACCAGCCGGGCCGAACAGCTGCAGATTCAGGTCATGATACAGAAAGGCTCGCAGCAAAGAATCGAAGCCAACCAGGTGGTCGATATGACCATGGGATATGAACACCGCGCGGATTTTGAGCAACTCCCGAGCAGTCAAAGCATGCAGATCACCGCAATCGAAGAGCAACGCCTGACCCCGATGGGCCAAATGGACATAGAGGGCGGGATCACCAAATGGCCCATTCACCAGACGCGGGCAGAATACTGACCTCATGATACTTCACCAGGCGACCGGCTTGATGTCGCAAACAGGGTCATCCAGGGAACCTTGATGACCGTATAGAAGAACCTATTACCGAACAGCAACAGCAGAGTTTCCCCTGTCAGACTAAGCTTTGTTTATGCCTAGCACCTTGAGTCAGACCTAGGGAATGAAAGCCTTGCTAGGAGGCGCACACCGCACAAAGCCAGGCCGACGATTGACGTAGACGTTACAGAAAAGAGCCGTTTCCGGACAGCAACTATTAATCACTCGCAGGTAGGATGTCAATAGAACCAACTCAGCCACGGCAGTCGCGGAAAGACCAAGGGGAATGGAAGGGAGTAGACGTTAACTGAAATCGGGGAGAGTGAAAGCTCTGGCGTTTAAGTCAGGCCGGAAGGGCTTGCTAGCAACGGCTAAAAGGCTCGATCGCTTCCTGGTGTTTCAAGCAAGGGAATCGTGATTGGCGAGCCATTCCTTGGGCCCCTGAGCTGGCAGAAAAACCATAAAGGCGGTCCCTTCACCGGGTGTTGAATCGACCTCGACCCGTCCACCATGGGCTTCGGCCAAAGACTTGACGATGGCCAAACCGAGGCCGGTGCCGCCATCTTCACGATTGCGAGCCTTATCGACCCGGTAGAAACGGTCAAAGATATGTGTCAGATGTTCCACGGGAATACCGATTCCCGTATCGCTGACTGTCACCTTTGCCTCGCCATCAGCCACAGCCAGAGTGATCTCGACCCGTCCCCCATCGGGGGTATAGTTGACAGCATTGGCGACAAGATTGAGAAATAGTTGGCGCAGGCGCAGTTCATCACCCATCAGGCGAATCTCTTCGCTGACATCGAGCTTGAGGTGGGTTTTGATCTTTTTTGTTTCACCCAGCGTGTTGGCCTGCAGATAGATCCCTTGTAACAAGTCGCTGAGGCTGAAGGGTTTAATCACCAGAGACCTGGTCCCAGCTTCACTCTTAGCGAGGGTCAGTAGATCCTCAATAATACGCCCCATGCGATCAATTTCCTCCATGCTCGATTCGAGCATTTTACGGAATTCGTCGGGGTGCTTGGCCCAGCGTAACGCTACCTCCGTCTCGCCTTTGAGGATGGTTAAGGGGGTGCGCAACTCATGGGAAGCATCGCCAGAGAACTGGCGAATCTTACGGAAAGATTCTTCCAAGTTGGCCAGCATGGCATTAAAGGTCTCGGCAAGGCGCGATATTTCATCCCGCGCCTTGCCGATAGGTAGTCGTCGATTAAGATTATCCGCATTAACCTTGCGCATGGCACGGGTAATGTTAGTCACAGGCGCCAAGGCCCGACCGGCTAGAAACCAGCCACAGATAGCCACGACAATAAAGGCTACCGGGCTATACAGAAGAAGCAGCGAGCGTAGTTCCCGTAGCGGCTGTTCGACCCTGCCTAGACCGGCAGCAGTCTGCAAGAAGAGCCGCCGACCATTTCGCTGCCCCAATGGAATAACTAACTGGCGTAAGGAGTGGTGGTCGAAAAAGGGTACCGTGGTCAGTAATGGTCCTTCGTTGCGCACCGCCTCCAACATCCAATCCTGAAGGGGCGGCATCTGTTTTCTTGCCCCATTTGCCTCGCAAAACCGGTTGTCTTTTTCATCCACCACTCGATAAAACTCACCCAGCCGAAACCGGCGGGCAAACTCGGCAACGGTGCTGCAATCGACAGACTCGTCAACCAGCAACCGCGCGCGCAAAGCGTCCGTCTCCTCAACTATGCTCAATAAGCGCTGATCAAGCTGCTTAAGCAAACTGTGAGACAGGTAGGTATACCAGATTCCGCTGCTGGCGCCGAGGACCAGCAGCAGAATCAGGGCATTCCAGAGGCTCAGTTTAAATCGAATGGAGGCTGAGAACAATCAGCCCTCCTTAAGCACGTAGCCTACACCGCGCACAGTGTGAATCAATTTGGTGTCGTAATCGCGGTCGACCTTCTTGCGCAAGTAGTTAACATACACATCGATGATGTTAGTGAAGGAGTCAAAGGTGTAGTCCCAGACGTGTTCAGCGATCATAGCCCGGGTTAAAACCTCGTTGGGATTGCGCATAAAATATTCGAGCAGGCCGTATTCCTTGGCGGTCAGGTCGATCTCCTTGTCGGAACGCCAAACTTTGTGAGAAACCGGATCGAGACGCAGATCGGCAAAGTAGATCTCAGCACCGCGATCCTTACTGGTACGCCGCAGCAACGCCTTGACCCGGGCCAGCAGTTCACCAAAGGCAAAGGGCTTGGTCAGGTAGTCGTCGCTGCCCGTTTCGAGGCCCTCAACGATATCTTCCACGGCATCCTTGGCGGTCAGGCAAAGGACCGGGGTGACAATATCCCGCTCGCGCAGTTCCCGAATTACCGACAGACCATCTTTTTTCGGCAGCATGAGATCCATGAGGATCACATCGTAGGGGTTGTTAGCGGCCATATCGAAGCCCTCTTCACCATCGTAGGCGACATCGACGGTGAAGCTTTCCTCTTCGAGACCACGTTTGATGAAGCTGGCAACCTTTTTTTCGTCTTCGACAACTAGTACACGCATAAGTATTCTCCTTTTGTTTCGCGACACGCCCGCCCTGCCGTGCAGAACTGCAGCTCACGCAATAGCTATTTTAGTTTAAGCTTGACCAATACTTCATTGGCAGTTTCTTCGAGAGCCTTTCCCGAGACATCGACCATAATCCAGCCATTGCGCCGAAAAAAGGCCTTGGCAAAGCGCAATTCATCTTCAATTTCCTCAAGGTCGGCATAAGCGGCTCGCGCATCCTGACCGAGATGCCGCAGCCTTGCGGCCCGTAATTCAGCAAGCCTTTGCGGATCGATATACAGCCCGGCCACCCGTTTAGGATCGACCTGCATCAATTCCGCCGGCGGTTCGATGCCTTTGATCAGGGGCACATTGGCCACTTTCCAGCCTCGATGGGCCAGATAGGTGGAGAGTGGGGTTTTGCTGGTTCGCGAGACCCCCGCCAACACGATATCGGCGTATGGCAGATGCCGCAATTCCTGGCCGTCGTCATGTTTGACAGTGAACTCAACCGCCTCGATACGGCGAAAATAATCCTCATCCATGTCGTGCAACAGACCAGGAGTCTGCTTGGGGGAGCGACCAAAAAACTCCGAAACCTTCATCAGCAGCGGCGTAATTAGGTCCAGGTGTGGCACCCCGAGAGCTTCGCACTCATCGTGCACCAATTGCGCCAGTTCCCGGTTGACCATCGTATAGACCACCAGGGCACGGCTCTTAAGAGCCTCATCCAAGTGCTCGAAAATACTATTTTTATCCCGCACATGGCTGAGCCGATAGACCTTGACCGCTTTATCCCGGAACTGAATCAAGGCAGCATTAAGGATCTTTTCCGCCGTCTCGCCTGTGGCATCGGATAGGAGGTAAATTAACTGCGGATCCTCCATGCCTTCTCCTCATGAAAATGATGATGAAATACTAACATGCCTCGGTTAAGAAGCAAGCAGCCCGTGGTAACTTTTGCCGGTCCATTCCAGCCTGCCTTCGCACTGAAGCGTTACCCCCA
>JAIOSZ010000262.1 GCA_021107335.1 Desulfuromonadaceae bacterium
CACCCTGGGGGAAATATCCATTAATGACCCACAGCTTGCCACCGTCAGCCAAAGCAAAGGAGGCCGTCAGCAATCGACGCTGGGCATCTTCTTGGTCATCAGGAAACCCTTTTTGCACATCCAGCGGCTTACAGCGAGACATCAGGGCCACACCGTAGTGACCCTTCTGGCCGTGATATTGGACCTGGTAGCCAAGCTCCTGTACGGCAGACAGAGGAAAGTCGGCATCCTGCGCCTTGGTTTCTTGCAGACCGATAATATCGGGCTGATGCTGCTCGACCAGCTCTTGCAGCTGATGCAGCCGAGCACGAATACCGTTAACATTGAAGGACACGATTTTCACTATAAGACTCCTCTGATCGCCCTAGCTAGTTTTCATCCGGAAACGGCTCTTTTCCCCAATCTCGGTGTCAATCCGCGCCCTTGCGTGTGCGGCGTAAACAGCTACGCCTCCGTGCAAGCGCTTGATTTCCTTGATCTTGGGAAAACTGCGCGATTCCCATATAAAACTGCACTGTGTCCATCCAAAGTTTCCGGATGGACACTAGCTATGGCTTGACATCAAAAAGAACGGATAAGATCGAGAAAGTCGGCGCCGTAACGTTCCAGTTTACGTCGACCGACTCCGTTTATTTCCAGCAGGGCCGATTCATGAGTCGGAAGAACACTGGCCATCTCTGCCAAAGTGGCATCACTGAACACCACAAAGGGAGGCACATGGTCGCGCTCCGCCAAGCTCTTGCGCAACGCCCGCAAGGCCTCAAACAGCTTGGGATCGGCCTGATATTCCGCAGCCCCCTTGCGAGACGGCTTTTTCGCTGCCGCCACCCGAACTCGGGGCCGGGCCAAGCGGAGTTCCTCTTCGCCACGCAACAGGGGGCGGGCAGCAGCCGTCAGCTTGAGAACCGAATAATTGCCGACATCCTGCTCCAGGTAACCGAGATGAATCAGCTGCCGCAACAGACTACCCCATACCTCTTGGCCCTGATTGCGGCCGATACCGTAGGTCGACAATCTATCGTGACCCAACTGCCCGACACGTTGATTCTGCGCGCCGCGTAACACGTCGATGACATGCCCCGCGCCAAAGCGCTGCCCCACCCGAAAGACGCAAGACAAAGCCTTGCGGGCGTCTTCAGTAGCATCATAGAGCTCAGGGGGATCGAGGCAAATATCACAGTTACCGCAATCGGCGGCCATTTGCTCACCGAAATAGCCAAGCAGCACCCGTCGGCGACAGAGCTGCGCTTCGGCAAAGGCCACCATAGATTTGAGCTTGTGCAGGTCGATGCGCTTTTGCTTTTCGTTGCGCCCCTGTTCGATGAGGCCTCGACTGATAGCGATATCACCGTAGCCAAAGAGCAGCAGCGCCTCGGCCGGCAGCCCATCGCGACCGGCACGGCCGGTCTCCTGATAGTAACTCTCGATGTTTTTAGGCAGATCGTAATGGACCACGAAACGGACGTTGGACTTATCGATCCCCATGCCAAAAGCCACAGTAGCTACCACCACCAGCAGGTCGTCCTGCAGAAAGGCCTCCTGCACCCGCTGTCGTTCTTGGTCGCCAAGGCCAGCATGATAGGCGGCGGCGGACAATCCTGCTTGCTGAAGCTTCTTCGTCACCTCTTCGACCCGCTTGCGGCTTAACGCATAGACAATACCAGCCTGGCCCTTTTGTCGACCGAGAAAATCCATCAACTGGCGAGCAGGCTTACTCTTTTCCACTACCGTATAGCGAATATTGGGCCGATCAAAGCCGGCGACAAAACTAGTAGCATTATTCAATTCCAGGCGCTGCAAAATCTCTTCTCGGGTTTGGGAATCTGCCGTAGCGGTCAGGGCAATCAGCGGCACTTCGGGGAAAAGCTTTCGCAACCTTCCAAGCTGAACATACTCCGGGCGAAAGTCATGTCCCCACTGGGAAACACAGTGCGCTTCATCAATGGCAAACAGAGCAATGGGCAATTGCCGCAACCGCTCCAGAAACCCCTCACTCATTAACCGTTCCGGAGCCACATAAAGCAAGTCGAGTTGCCCGTCATGTAGCTGTGCTAAAATCTGACGAGCTTCGGCACTGCGTAGAGAAGAATTATAAAAGGCCGCGCGCACCCCGTTGACCCGCAGGGCATCGACCTGGTCTTTCATCAGACTAATCAGAGGGGAAACAACGATGGCGGTTCCGGGGCGATGCAAGGCAGGCAGCTGGTAACAGATCGACTTGCCGCCGCCGGTGGGCATGAGCACAAAAGCACTCTTGCCAGCGATCAGGCCCTCAACAATCTGCTGTTGAAAGGGACGAAAAGACCGATAACCGAAGATGCTATGCAGAGTATCCAGTGGATTTCGGCTCAACATTGACATGACAAGACTCGCTAGGAGGGAGAAACTATTGGTAGCTGACACCACTCGACAAAAAACAGAGTAGACAACCGAGATTGGCCATGATGGGAGGGACGGGCGGTTCGCTCTGCTAGCCAGCGAGGTGGCCAGGGCAATCGTGAAGCCAATAAATTCCCGGCCCAGGTCACCATGCGCAACGGATTAACTGGGAAGCTCGCGAGGCAGCTAGAATTGAGAAAAAACGGCCGGTCGGAGCATACCTGCTCGGCCAAATGCACTCATCAACGGCCGCCGGCAAACGTTGCGACCAAAGCAGACCGTCTCAAGCACGTAACATGAAGAAAAAACCGAGGCCTAGCGTCCGACGGATGACAAGCCCCGGTTTCAGATATTTATTTGTCGCAGCAGGTGGTGTCGTCTTTGCGGTAACGAATGACGTGAGTATTTGCAAGGGTGATCATACCACCGTCCATCATACCGTCAATACGCGGCATAATGGCCTTGATTTTTTCCGCGCTATCGACCACTTCGACAACAATTGGCAGATCGGCGGAAAAACGTAGCAGCTTGTCGGTGTGGGTCACACTGTGACAACCGAATCCCATAATCGCCTTGTGAACTGTCGCGCCGGCAAAACCTTCTTTGCGAAACATTTCCACCAGCACTTCGTGCAAAGGTTTCATTTTCCAACGGTCGCTTTCACCGATGAAAATACGCATCAAAGTCTGCTCCCCTTCAAGTTTCATGAAACGGCCTCCCTTTAATTCTATAATTGATGCATTCACAAAAACTTATAGGATGGCTAAGCAAAAATTTCGACCTACAAGGCCTGATGTTTTTTCAGGGGTATAGGCATACATGCTAGTATGTCGAGGTCCTGAAAAAACGCCGTAACGCCGTAGGGCGGACTTTTTGCGACGCCATCTATAATTGCCGGGCGAGGAAAATCCCCAGGCCGGCAAAAACCACAGACACAAAGACATTCAACAATATGTTGGCACCGGCGGCAAGCATACTGCCGTCTTCCAGCAAACGGACAGTCTCATAAGAAAAGGTCGAGAAGGTAGTAAACCCGCCCATAAACCCGGTGGTAATGCCCATCCGCAGATCGGCGGGCAACATGGCGCTGCGCAGGCCGCCTTCCATAAGCAACCCAAGCAGCAGCGAGCCGATCATATTGACTGCCAGCGTACCGTAGGGCAAGCCTCTGCCGACCAGAGCGTAAACCCAGCCTGAGACGAAAAAGCGCGACAGGCAACCCATGGCACCAAAAGTAGCGATATAGACCAGTTGCATTTAACCCTCCATAAAGCAAGCAGGCCCGAGCAAAAGCCTGGTCATTTCAAATCAACCTGACGCATCAGCAGCGCGTTATTATCGTACTCCCTCCCAGACATGTCAATTAACATCTAAGAGTCTGTCGGTCTTGACAGGCGAAACGAAAAACTGGCTGTTTGAGTCCAGATTTTCGAGAATTTGAGAGTGAATAGCAGGGCTATTAAGCGAAAATTGTCGAGAATATGGGCTGATCAGGCGATTTTACAGTCGGCTCACGGTAAGCCCGACAGTCTCCTAGCCAGCCCCCATCCTGACCTGCTTATCTTTGCCCGACAAGGGGCGAAAGACATTTTCCCTTGCACCAATTCATATGCCTTGCTATAGGTATTAGCACTCCAAGCGATGGAGTGCTAATAGAGTTCAACAATAGACTAGACCTAGGAGGCCTTTGCAATGAGCACCCTCTATCTGCCAGCCGTTACCGACACCCTTGATCTATATACGGCCCAGATCAAAAAAATCGACCTGCTTAGCCGCGAAGAAGAATATCGCCTCGCCACGGCCTACCGGAACCAGGGCGACAGGCAGTCCGCCCATCGTCTGATTTGTGCGAATTTGCGCTTCGTGGTCAAAATCGCTCACGAATATCGAGG
>JAIOSZ010000313.1 GCA_021107335.1 Desulfuromonadaceae bacterium
AAAAACGGCGCTCATCGTCATCACATTCTATCAGACGGGGTCGTGGAGACAAGGTTTACACTGCCCAGGGGGCAGGCTGTATCTATTCAGCGGGTGGTTTGTTGCTGGTAAGCGCAAAAGCCGGGGCGCGGGCCGATTTGCGGATGGTTACGGCAGGTGGCGGGACGCCGGGAATAGATGGTACAACGGCGGCTGGACGTATCGAGAAAGATGCAGTCGTCGTTGGCGCGGCGGGCCAGGGTGAAGATCTGGTGCTTGAAGTTGAAATGGCCGATGAGACCGGCTTTTTTCAGTTTTTTAGCGAGCTGCTTGGCCGGTTCCTCTGCTTCAAAAGCGTCAATAAGTTCCATGCGCACCAGATCCTCAACGCGTACTTCCACTGGCAGGCTGCAGCAGACCGCGCGGCAGTCGTTACACAACCCTTTGCGGTATTTGATCCAGGTCGCAGGGCTGTCGACGTGGCAGTGATATCGGACGATTTTTTTCATGATAGCAATGCAGAAGGTACAGCTGACAACCTGGAGAGGGAACAGCTCGAATAACGGTTAATTCTGGTCGGCTATAGGGCCGACGGGTGATGATCAACGGCGTGGAACCATAATAGAATGAAGTTGTAATTGCAAGGGAGAACTCAACGCGGTTTTCGCAAAATGCTGGCCAAAATTCAATAATCTAAACAGGGTCCCGTCAGCTAAAATGGCTAGACCAATTTCGAAAAAAAAGAAATGTCTGTCGGAATAAAGAGAGGGCAGCCTGCGTGGGCTGCCCTCTCTTTATTCCTGATGGGCGTAGTTAAATGGTCGTCTAGGCTCGCGTCAGGTGCCGGTATTTGATGCGGTGGGGCTGATCGGCGGCGGCGCCAAGGCGTTTTTTGCGGTCCTCTTCGTATTCGGACCAGTTGCCCTCAAACCAGACGGTCTGGCTGTCGCCCTCGAAGGCCAGAATGTGGGTGGCGATGCGATCGAGGAACCAGCGATCATGGCTGATAACTACCGCGCAGCCAGCGTAGTTCTCGAGGGCCTCTTCCAGGGCGCGCATGGTGTTGACGTCGAGATCGTTGGTCGGTTCGTCAAGCAGCAGCACGTTGGACTCGCTGCGCAGCATTTTGGCCAGATGGACCCGGTTGCGCTCGCCACCGGAGAGGACGCCGACCTTTTTTTGCTGTTGTTCGCCGCCGAAGTTAAAGCGGGATACATAGGCGCGGCTGTTCATGGTGCGGTTGCCGAGCTCGATGATTTCCTGGCCGTCGGTAATTTCTTGCCAGATGCTCTTCTCTGGGTCAAGGGCATCCCGACTCTGGTCGACATAGGCCAGTTTGACCGTGTCGCCAACGCGGATAGTGCCACCATCGGGCTGCTCCTGACCGGTAACCATCCGGAACAGGGTAGTTTTGCCGGCACCGTTGGGGCCGATAATGCCGACGATACCGCCGGGGGGCAGGCGGAAGGTCATATCTTCTACCAGCAAGCGGTCGCCATAGCCCTTGGCGACGCCTTCGGCCTCAATAACGATGTCGCCGAGACGCGGTCCGGGCGGAATGAACAGCTCCAGTTCCCGCTCCTTTTCCTCCCCTTGTTGGTTGAGCAGTTTCTCGTAGGAGTTGATGCGAGCCTGGCCTTTGGCGTGGCGGCCCTTGGGTGACATGCGAATCCACTCCAACTCTCGTTGCAGGGTTTTCTGTCGGGCGCTCTGCTGCTTATCTTCTCGCTGCAGGCGATCCTGTTTTTGCTCCAACCAAGAGGAGTAGTTGCCCTGCCAGGGAATGCCCTGGCCGCGGTCGAGCTCCAGAATCCAGCCGGCCACATTATCCAGAAAGTAGCGATCATGAGTGACGGCGATAACGGTGCCGGCGTAGCGCTGCAGATGTTGCTCAAGCCAGGCAACGGTTTCGGCGTCGAGATGGTTGGTCGGCTCGTCAAGGAGTAGGATGTCCGGTTTCTGCAGCAGCAGTCGGCACAGGGCCACTCGGCGCTTTTCACCACCGGACAGGACATCGACTATTGTGTCGCCGGGGGGGCAGCGCAGGGCGTCCATGGCCTGCTCAAGGCGGCTGTCGAGGTCCCAGGCGTCGAGGTGATCGAGTTGCTCCTGAACCTCGGCCTGACGGGCGATGAGGTCGTTCATCTCGTCGTCGGACATCGGCTCGGCGAATTTCATGTTGATGTCGTTGAATTCGGTGACCAGGTCGACAATCGACTGGACTCCTTCTTCTACAACCTGACGTACAGTCTTGCCTTCACCGAGTTGTGGCTCCTGCTCGAGAAAGCCGACTGTATGGCCTGGGGAAAGGATCGTTTCGCCCTGGAAGTCCCCATCGACCCCGGCCAGAATGCGCAGCAGGGAACTTTTACCCGAGCCGTTAAGGCCGAGAACGCCGATCTTGGCGCCGTAGAAGTAGGACAGGGAAATGTCTTTGAGAATCGGTTTTTTGTTGTGGTGCTTGCTGACGCGAATCATCGAATAGATGATTTTACGGCCTTCGTCGCTCATGGTTAAGCGTCTCCTCTGTTGGGTTGCTTTCCGTCTGGCGGTTGGCCAGCGAAAATATTGGTAAATTAATTCGGATGCTTTTAAGTCGGCCGGTCTTGCCCGGCCAGGCGTGTAACTTTTCTTGACGGCCTAGAACAGTTACACGCTCTAAGCCTTTCGCCCCTTCATCCCCTGTGATGCCGCCGGAGCGAAGTGGGCGTTTTGCGATCAGGCGGGGACGCAACCCCGCAGCCTTATAGTAGTTTGTGCAGCAGAACTAAAAATACTGCAACACGCAAATCTATTAAGTCGGCCGGTCTTGCCCGGCCAGGCGCGTCACTTTTCTTGACGACCAAGAAAAGTAACCAAAAGAAGGTCGCCCCCCGTTGGCCCGCCTGCGGCGGGTTCCCTCTCTCCGGAATTATAATCCGGGAAGGACGAAAACTCGCTACGCTCAGACATCCGTCCTTCTGTTCCGGATGAAAATTCCTGCGTTCGGCTGCACTCACAGGGGGTGAAAAGCGTAAGCCGTAAGCCTTTTGCCCTTCCCTCCCCTATGACGCAGCCGGAGCGCAGTGGACGTTTTGCGAAATAGGCGGAAAACTGTCCGAGCGCAGCGAGTTTTGCCCGCCCGTAAAACGTCTGCGCAGCGTAGGGTACCCGCAGGGCCAGGAGTTGGGGCGCCTTTTTCTGCCTACTCTTTTTTGGCGTGTAAAAAGAGTAGGGCGTCGGGCGGGGACGCAACCCCGCGACCTTGCTCTTCGGCTTACAAAACCATGAAACATCTTAACGGACCATTATCGTCCCAGACATTCATGCATCGATACCAATAAAAAAAGGCCGGGGGAGCGATGATGCTTCCCCGGCCTTTTTTACTCTCTATTCAACCCTGCTCAATACCGCACCCGCGCCCGATAAGTCAGCACCACCTTACCTTCTGCCGGCACCTCGACCTGCCATACGGCGGTTCGAGCGTCCTCCTTGCGATGGGGCAGACTTTCCTCGACGATCTGCCAGTCACCAGGCAGCGGTTCGGCGACCTTAACCGTTACCGCTTTGTCAGTAGCATTGCTCAATTCAATAAGATAAGCACTTTCGATCAGGTTTTCCCGGGCACCGGAGGCCAGCTTTTTAAAATCGGTCTGGGTCCGCTGGGCGGTGACATCGAAAGCCGACCCCAGTTGCAAACGCACCGTTTGATTTTTAGCCGTATGATCGATGCGGTCCTCACCCACGAACTGGGCGTTCCCGGCGCGATCGTTTTTGTAAACCCGTAGGATACCCTTTGGCAGGGGCAGACCGAGACCGCCCTGCTTGCGATTGTCGAATTCGAGAAAGACGGCTGCTTTGAGCTTTTCACCCAATTTACCGTATAGACCTCGATAGTAATATTGGCTACCGCGCAGCAGGTATTCCTTGCGCACCGGCACCGCGCTGGCACCGAGCAAAGCGACCTGTTTGACCTGATTGTCGCCGATGGTGGTGGGTCGATCGAGGGTGTAGAGATGGTAGTCGAGCAGGCTCTCTTCGGCCATCGCCGGTGCCGCCGCCATGGTTTTAACCACCCGACCATCAAAGGCTGCCCGCTCCAACAGCGCCGGTCTGACCCGGTTGACCTCACCGGCCACCAACTGCAGAAGAGCGTTACGATAGGTACTGCCACTACGGTTGTCGAGGGTCACCCAACCGGACAGGTCGAGTTGGCTATCATCGGCGCTCAGTTCAGCCACGTAATCGGCCCGCCAAGACAGGCCGCTGCTCAGGTAGCTAAGTTCGATATCCCGCGGTCCCGCTTTACTATTAGTCAGACGTACAACCAAAGTCGGTCTGTCCCGCAAATTGGCCGGCACATCGGGAAACACCAACCGGCCGGGAACACCGGTTTCGATACGGTCCCCCATGCGCAGCACTACCCCGCCGTTGGCAGCCAATACCGTGGCTGACTCTAGGGTTTCAGCACCGCTCTGTGGATGCACCCGCACCACTTGCACCGTCTTGCCGACGTACTTTTCCAGCAGTTTCTGCGGCGTCAGCAGATCGTAATCGAAGTTCTGCTCCACCACTTGCAAGCCGCCCTTACCATCCAATTCACGAAGCAGTGCGGTCTCTGCCATCATACCGCCGCTGACTTCACGCAGGGCCAGCAGGTTCTCGCCGGCTGGCAACTGGACCCGGCGACGATCTTTGATCAAGGCCAAATCACCATTGTAGATAGTTACCGCCACCTGCTGTTGGTCCTGCAGGGTGCTGCGTATCTCTTCGGCGGTGGCCACCGCTCCACTGCTAAGAAAGCATAGCCCCAGCAAAAGTCCCAAACTGCGCTTACATGTTCTCTGCATCGACTACCTCCTCGCTGAGAGTCCTAATTTGAAACCTTATGGGAAACTATCTCGTGAACGACGTTGCGATCATTATAGCAAACCCTCGGTTTTGACATCAGCCTGTTCGGAAAAGGAGACCGAAGCAATGCCTCAAGCCGGCTCCAACCCCGCAAATTTAAGCAGCAGTTTTTTCAAACCGACCGTGCGAAAATAGATGCTGACCTTCTGCTTGTCGCCGCTCCCCTCAAGGCGACGAATGGTGCCGACCCCGAACTTGGCGTGCCGAACCTTCTGACCAAGACACGGCCCCATTTCTGCATCCGGCACCTGGCGCACCTCTTCTTCGAAGAAGTCGTCGGCATCCATCGGGTCCGAGGTCAATTCCTCAAAGACCGAAGCCAGATTGTGAGCGGCAGGCTTTGTTGTGCCTGAATCCTCAAAAACCGAAGCCAAATTGTGGCTGGCAGCGTGACGCAAGGTGGGCTGCTCATCATCCTCCAAAAGTCTAGGCGGGACTTCAGCTAGAAAACGGCTCGGCTGGTTATACTGAAAATCGCCGTAGATGCGCCGACGGCGAGAATGGCTCAGGTAGAGTTTGTCCATGGCCCGCGTCATGCCGACGTAACACAGCCGCCGCTCCTCCTCGAGTTCATCGCTATTTTCGCCGCTGCGGCTGTGGGGAAACATCCCCTCTTCCATGCCGGTCATGAACACCACCGGAAATTCGAGGCCCTTGGCAGCATGCAGGGTCATGAGTGTCACGCGATCATGGCTGCTATCGTAGGAGTCCAGATCGGCAACCAGGGCCACCTGCTCAAGAAAGTCTTGCAGAGTGCGATCCGTGGCCTGGTGTTCCTCCATACCGGCCAGCAACTGTTCGAGGTTCTCTAGACGGCCTTTGGCCTCCTGGCGTTCCCCCTCGGTCATGGCCCCCTGGGACTCCTCCCGTAGGAGCGGCCCATAGCCACTCTCTTCGATGAGTTCGGCGGTCAATTGGGGGAAAGGCAGTTCCTTCAGTTTAAGCTGAAAATCAGCCATCAGCGCGACGAACTTGCTCACCTTGTTAGCGGCAGCGCCTTTTAGGACACCACGCTGTACTGCCAAGCTGCAGGCTGGCAAAAAACCTCCCGCCTCTTGCTCCAAGGTGGCGATACGTTCCACTGTTTTGGCACCAATGCCTCGGGCCGGTACGTTGACGATGCGCTTTGCAGAAAGTGCATCAGCCGGGTTGACCAGAGTGCGCAGATAGGCCAGCACATCCTTAACTTCCATACGCGCAAAGAACTTGACCCCGCCAACCATCACATAGGGCAGCCGTTCGGAAACCAAAGCCTCCTCCAGAGATCGTGACTGGGCGTTGGTGCGATAAAACACCGCGACATCACGCAGATGACGCCCGGACAGCCTCAGCTTGGCGACCTCGGCAGCCACAAAGCGCGCCTCGGCCAGGTCATCACTGCAATCCTTAAGGGTAATGGGTTCGCCAGCCGGATTTTCGGTCCACAGGGTTTTGCCTTTACGGCCGACATTACACGCCACCACTTCACCGGCCGCCTCTAGAATAGTCGACGTCGAGCGGTAGCTCTGTTCCAAGCGAATCACGCGGCTGCCGGCAAAGTCCCGTTCGAAATTGAGGATATTCGTGATCTCAGCGCCGCGCCAGGCGTAAATGGACTGATCGTCATCGCCTACCACGCACAGGTTGCCGTGGCCTGCGGCCAGCATCTTGACCAATCGGTACTGCACCTGGTTGGTGTCCTGAAACTCATCGACCAGCAAGTGATGAAAGCGCTCGGCATAACGGGCCAGCACCGCCGGATGTTCCTCGAACAGACGCAGGGTGCACAGTAACAAATCGCCAAAATCGAGAGCGTTGGCCCGCTTCAGGCGTCGCTGGTAGAGTTCGTAGACTCGGGCGGTAAGTTCCCCGTAATAATCGCTGCGATCGAGCTCGTCGGGCAACAGAGCACTATTTTTGGCGCTATCGATGGCCGACGCCGCTGAACGGGCCTTAAGGGTCTTCTCAGGAATATTGAGTTCTTTGAGGCAGTCCCGCAGCAACCGCTGCTGATCCTGATCATCGTAGATGGTGAAATCGCTGGTGTAGCCGAGGGCTTCAATGTCTCTCCGTAAAATCCGTACGCAGGCCGCGTGAAAGGTGCTCACCCAAGGCAACTCGCTCGAACCGAGCAGCCTTTCGAGCCGTTCGCGCATCTCGGCGGCCGCCTTATTGGTGAAGGTCACGGCCAGAATCTGCCAGGGCGCGACACCGCCTTCACGAATCAAATGGGCCACCCGGTGGGTCAGGGTGCGGGTTTTGCCCGAACCGGCTCCGGCCAAGATTAACAGCGGACCGTCCTGGTGAAGCACCGCCTGCTGCTGCATTTCATTGAGGGATATGAGCAAATCATTCATCGCCGACCTCTTCCAGCTGACGAACCATCAAGGCCCGGTTGTAGGCTGACACCATATCCCGACGAGAGACGATGCCGAGTAGCTTATTGCCGTTATTGCGATCCACCACCGGCAGTTGTTCGATATTTCGATAGCCGATCTTGCGCATAGCACTGTCGAGGTTTTCGTCCTGATTAACGGTGATTACATCGAGGGTCGCCAATTCCTTAACCACCACCAGATCAAGCAGATCATGTTCGAAGACCACACCCATAAAATCCTGCACCGAGATGATGCCTGTCAGCTGACCGTTACGGTTGATCAGAGGGAAGTTGGTGTGTCGGGTACTGGCCATGAACTGGTTGAACTGTCGCAGGGTCATGTTCTCAGGAATCGATTCGGGATCGCGGGTCATAACCTCACCCACCTGCAGCGACTTCATGATATTTCGCTCTTTTCCCGCCTCAAGGTCGATGCCAGCCCGGGACAGCTCTACCGTATCCAGACTATCCTTTTTGAAATGGCGACTGATGGCGGTGCCGATCACGCAGGAGAGCATGATGGGGATAATGATATCGTAAGAGCCGGTCATCTCGAAGAGCAGAAAGATAGCGGTCATCGGTGCGTGGGTAGCGGCCGCCAGAAATGCTCCCATGCCGACCAGGGCATAGGTTCCGGGTAAAGTAACCACACTGGGAAACAAACTCTGCAATAGTTTACCGAAGGCCCCGCCGGTCACCGCACCGATATACATAGACGGAGCGAAGAGCCCGCCGGGAAGTCCCGAACCGAGGGTTAGCGAAGTTGCCAGGGCCTTAACCAGGACCAACGCCGCCAGCATCCAGAAGATGCCCTCGCCGCGCAGTACCGTCTCCATGAATTCATAGCCATTGCCGAAGATCTGCGGAAAAACAATGCCGATGACGCCAACCAGAGCGCCGCCGAGGATCGGCTTGGCCAAAGGATGCAGCTTCAGGGCGGAAAAACGATCCTTGATTCGATAGTGAAAATCGATGAAAGCCACCGCCAGCACCCCAACCAGCATACCGAGCACCACATAAAAGATCAGCTCCCAGGGATGGGCCACCGAATAGGACGGCGCCTGCAGCGCCGGCACATCGCCAAGCAAGGCCCGGGAAACCACGGTAGCGATACCGCTACTGATAACGATAGCGGTAAAGCTGCTCAGTTCAAAAGCGGCCAGCAGAACGATTTCGTGGGCAAAGAAGACCCCGGCGATGGGCGCATTAAAGGTGGCGGCAATGCCGCCGGCCACACCGCAGGCGACCAGCACCTTGAGCCGCTCGCCGCTCATCTTGAACATCTGCCCGGCCTGACTGCCAATGGCGCCACCGATCTGGGCAATGGGTCCCTCTTGACCTGCTGAGCCCCCAGTGCCGAGAGTGATGGCGCTGGCCAGGCCGCGGGTCAGTATGGTGCGACCAGGGAAGTTGGCGCCGCGCAGATTGGCGCGCTCGAGAAAATCAGGGAAGCCGAACTTGAGGTCTTTGGCGAAAAAGATGCCGAAAGGGATCATCAACAAGCCACCAACAACGGGGAACAGCAGCGACCAGAAACGGGCCGCGCTCCACTCATCAAAGGAGATGGCGAAAAAGACCTTGCCCTGCTCAATGACCGCCCAATGGATCAGCTCGATGGTCTGGCGGAAAACGTAGTTTCCGAGTCCAGCCAGGATGCCGATAGCCAGAGCCAACATGACCATGAAGGTGTTTTCGGTAATGCCGAGGCGGCTGAGGAGGGCGGGACTACGATGACGCAGCCACGTCAGGGCTCCCATGGCGGAAGCTTGGTGTGATTTTTTCATGGAGGGGCAGTCTTTCACTTGCTGAAGGGGAACAAAGACGCCGGCAAACGCCGGCAGATGAAACAATTTCAAATTTTATATAGGACCAACCGGCAACAGCACAGAAATGCTTCCGGAAGCGGTCACCAGAGCTTCAATCAGATTCGGTAGACCTGTTCGGTGCTCAAGGTTTCCACCCCGGCCTCACTGAAAATCTGCTGAACTGATTCGGCATCTTCGACATCAATGACCAGTATAGCACTACGCTGGTCGCCGAGTACCGTGCCATAAGCGTTCTGCACATTAAGGCCGGCCTTGGCCAACAGCAGCAGCATATCGTGCAGGGTTCCTGGTGCGTCGGTCATCTTCACCACCACGATCTCTCGCAGTGCCGCCGGATGCCCTGCGGCCGTTAAAACTTGGCAGGCCCTTTCCGGTTGGTCGGCTAACAGATTGAGAATTCCCCAGCCAGCGGTACTGGTCGATAGGGTCATGGCGCGGATGTTGAGCTGTTGCTCTTTGAGAACTGCGGTAATCTTCTCTAGCCGGCCCGGCTTATTTTCCAGAAACACCGATACCTGATGGGCGATCATACAGACTCCTGTGGCTTGCGCAGATCCTGAACCCGTACTGCCTTGCCCTCACTCTTGGGCAGACTGCCCGGCTCTACCAGGCAAATGGCAGGGGTTACGAGAATTTCGTCGCGAACTTCATGGCTGATCTTGCGGGAAAGATTCTCCAACGCCTCCATGTTGCCGGTGAACCATTCTTTCTGCACCTCAACTTGAATCTGCATCTCATCGTTGCCGTTGCGGTTCTCTACAACAATCAAATAATCGCTGCCAACCTCGGCAAAACGCATCAGAACCTTTTCAATCTGCATGGGGAAGATGTTGCAACCCTTGAGGATGAGCATATCGTCGCTGCGCCCGGTGATGCGGTCAAGACGGCGATGAGTACGGCCACAGGGACAGGGTTCAGGCAGAATGCGGGTCAGGTCGCGGGTTCGATAGCGCAGTAAGGGCATGGCTTGGCGGTCGAGGGTAGTCAGCACCAGTTCACCAAATTCACCATCGGGAAGCGGCTCGAGGGTTTCCTGATCGATGATTTCGACCACGAAACAATCCTCCCAGATATGCAGACCGTTCTGCTGCTGACACTCAAAGGCTACCCCCGGACCGTTCATCTCCGACAGACCGTAAGAATTGTAGGCGCTGACGCCGAACAGTTCCTCGATGCGGCGGCGCTGCCCCTCACTATGAGGCTCGGCTCCGATAACAAATAGACGCAGGTCGGTATCCCGGCGAGGATCGATACCGAGTTCCGTAAAGACACTGTGCAGACGCAGCAAATAACTGGGAATGGTGTGGACCGCGGTGGTAGCAAAATCCTGCATCAACTTAATCTGTCGGCGGCTATTGCCGGCGGCCGCGGGAATAACCAATGCACCGAGATGCTCGGCACCGTATTGAAAACCCAGACCGCCAGTAAATAAGCCGTAACCGCAGATATTCTGAAACACATCCGTCGGCCGCACGCCGGCACAATAGAGGGAACGAGCCACCAGATTGGCCCAAGAAGCCAAGTCATGCTGGTTGTGAAAAATTACTGTCGGATTGCCGGTTGTGCCACTCGAACAGTGCAAGCGCACCGGACCATCTTTGGGATCGGCCAGAAAACCGTAGGGGAAGTGGCTGCGCAGATCGTCCTTGGTGGTAAATGGCAGGCTACGAATATCGTCAATGTGCCGCAATTGCTCGACCGCAACACCACCGGAAGCGAACTGCTGCCGGTAAAAGGGCGAGCGACCGGCACACTCGATGGTCTTATGCAGACGTTCGAGCTGCAGCTGCTGCAAACGCGCCAGCGGAAGCTGTTCAATCTCCGGTTCCCAGTACATGTGTGTCATATCCTTCTCAACAAAATCATCGGGCCAGAACTTGCCCGGTCATAGCATCTTGAGCACCGCCCACCTTTCAGTCGCGATCAAAAGCAGGACAACGCTGCAGAACATAGCAGATTTAAAGATGGAATGGTAGCAAAGGAGAGCAAGATAAGGCCGAAAACCAACACAGTGAGGACGCCTCCTCCTGACGGACCGGCACTGCGACCAAAGCATCACAGCCAGCTCGTTGTATGTGGGGCGGCGCCATGAGCCGAAGGGAGCAATCTATGTTATTCCTGTTGAAGCCCCCGGCTAAACTCCTGCAGCTTTGAACGCCTCGCTGACGATCGCTTTGGCCTGAGCCTGAATCTGCTTTAGGTGCTCCTCGCCCTTGAAGGACTCGGCATAAATTTTGTAAATATCCTCGGTACCCGAAGGGCGGGCAGCGAACCAACCATTTTCGGTGG
This sequence comes from Desulfuromonadaceae bacterium, assembly GCA_021107335.1. Lineage (GTDB taxonomy): Bacteria > Desulfobacterota > Desulfuromonadia > Desulfuromonadales > Syntrophotaleaceae > Syntrophotalea_A. The sequence continues at coordinate 11,341 of JAIOSZ010000313.1, forward strand.
TGACTTTAAGGCCGCCGATTCCGGCGCCGTTACCGGGGGCGTTGGTCAGTTTGGCGGTGATCGGTTCTCCGGCCAAGGACTCGGCGCTGATCTGCTCGGGTGAAAGTTTGCCGAGCACAGCCTTCTGTGCGGGGGTCGCTTCGGCGTCGATCCGGGCGTAGATAGGAGCGCCGAATTTTGCTACCAAATCCTGGTAGTGCTGGGCCGGATCACGACCGGTTACGGCGGTGATCTCGGCCGCCAGCAGGGAAAGGATGAATCCATCCTTGTCGGTAGACCAGACACTGCCGTCTTTGCGCAGAAAGGAGGCGCCGGCGCTTTCTTCTCCGCCGAAGCCGTAAGAGCCGTCCGCCAGACCGTCGACGAACCATTTGAATCCGACCGGGACCTCCGAAAGG
>JAIOSZ010000297.1 GCA_021107335.1 Desulfuromonadaceae bacterium
TTTCTTTCATCAGGGCCGGACGCCGGGGTCGGTGAATTACGCCTTCCTGCTCGTCAGGCTGGTTCTTCCATCATGCCCGGTAAGGTTAATCCGGTAATTCCGGAGGCGGTATCACAAGCGGCTATGCAGGTCATGGCTAATGATCAGGTCATTGCCCAGGCCTGCGCTATGGGGCACCTGGAACTTAACCCATTTTTGCCACTAGTGGCCGATGCTTTGCTCGGAAGTCTCGACTTGCTCGCTAACGCCTGCAGTATCTTCCGCCGTCATTGTGTAGAACATTTAGAGGCTGATGAGGCACGCTGTCGCCGTCATGTGGAAAACTCCACCGCCAGTGTTACCGCCTTGGTTTCATTGATCGGGTACGAGGAAGCGACCGCTCTGGCTCAGGCTTTAAGAAACGATAAGCAGAGTTTGCGAGAACTTGTCGTTGAACGAAAATTGGCCACGGCTGAAGAGTTCGATCAGATGGTTTCACCGGAAAGTGTTACCCGTTTGGGAACTCCCCTCAAAAAGGAACAAAAATGAAATCGACTCCCAAAGGATTACGCCTGCATATCGGTCTGTTTGGACGCCGTAACGTCGGAAAGTCATCGTTACTTAATGCCTTAACCCGGCAGGAAGTGTCGATCGTCTCAAATGTTGCAGGGACCACCACCGACGCGGTGGAAAAACCGATGGAATTGCTACCCATCGGACCGGTGTTGTTTATTGATACCGCTGGTATCGATGATGTCGGAGCTCTTGGTGAAATGCGGGTGCAGAAAACCCAGCAGGTTTTTGATCGGGCCGATATCGGCATTATTGTGACCGAAGTTGGTGTCTGGGGTGATTTCGAGGAGGCGATCTTTGCGCAATTGCAGGAACGCACGACTCCAGTCATCGTCGTCTTTAATAAAACCGATTTGGGGGCACCCGATGCCACTCACATCGCCCGTCTTGACCAACTTGATGTACCCTGGGTGGCCGCTGCCGCTGAAAAAGGTGAAGGGGTGCTCGATCTACGCGAGGCCTTGATTAGCACCGTTCCTGACGAATTCATCAACCCGCCGACTATCCTCGGTGATCTGGTGCCCTCTGGCGAGATGGCCGTGTTAGTTGTGCCCATCGATATGGAGGCCCCCAAGGGCCGGCTGATTTTGCCTCAAGTTCAATCTATTCGCGATATTCTCGACAACGATGCCTATTGCCTTGTGGTCAAGGAACGGGAGTTGCGCGATGCTTTGGACCGTCTTAAACGTCCGCCAGCGCTGGTCGTCACAGATTCCCAGGCCTTTCTAAAGGTCGGTGGTGATACGCCCGATGATATCAACATGACATCCTTCTCCATCCTTTTCGCTCGTTTTAAGGGGGATCTGGTTGCTTATGTACGCGGTACTATGGCTATTGAAAACCTAAAGCCTGGGGACCGGATTCTGGTTGCTGAATCTTGCGCCCATCATCCCATTGGCGAGGACATCGGTCGGGTTAAGTTGCCCCGTTGGTTGCAACAGTACGTTGGTGGGAAACTCGACTTCGTTCATATGCAGGGCCACGATTTCCCTGATGATCTTAGCTCCTTCAGCTTGGTAATCAATTGTGGTTCCTGCATGTGGAATCGCCGTGAGGTCCTGTCTCGTATCGTGCGCTGCCAGCAGGCAGGTGTGCCTACCAGTAACTACGGACTGACCATTGCTTATTCTCTGGGCATTTTCGAACGAGCGCTAAAACCTTTTCCTGCAGCTATGGATGCTTATCGGGAGTTGGGCGGTAGTGGAGCTATTATCGGGTGATGTCCAGGCTTTGGGGAGAGCTGACTACTGTGGCAGGACCCTTGGCTAGGTTGGCATATAAGTTATTCTTTTTAATAAGCTCAAGAATTTCCTCGGCCGGAATGGGAGGGCTGATTAAATAACCCTGGATTTCATCGCAGCCTAAGGTTTTTAGAAATTCCATTTGGTCGTTGCGCTCCACTCCCTCGGCGATGACCTTGAGTCCCAGGCTATGGGCCAGCTCGACAATGTGGCGGGCGATATTGGCTTCTCTTTTACTGAAGGGCAGATTTTGCACAAAAGCGCGATCGATTTTCAGATGATCGGCCGGAAAATCCTTCAGGTAACTGAGGGACGAAAAACCGGTGCCGAAATCGTCGATGGCGATGGTTACGCCGACGTCTCGCAGGCCCTGCAACATGCAGATCGATTCGTTGACATTGCTCATGATCATAGTTTCGGTAATCTCCAGGTTTAGCTGGGACGCTTCCATACCTGTCTCCTGCAAGATGGAGCTGACCAATTCGATCAGGTTGGACTTTTGAAACTGCTGGCTCGAGACATTGACTCCCAGTCGCAGGGGCTGCAGTCCCCCGCCGTACCATTCCTTCAGCTGCCAGCAGGCTGCGCGCAGAATCCACTCTCCCATGGGCACAATCAGGCCGGTTTCTTCCGCCAGCGGGATAAATACCGATGGTTCGATCATGCGGCCCGTCGGGTGATGCCAGCGCATCAGCGCTTCAAGGCCGACGACCAGACCGCTTTGCAGTTCGATCTGTGGTTGGTAATAGACCCTTAATTCCTGTCGATCGATCACTTTGCGCAGACTGCTTTCCATGGCCATGCGCTCCAGGGCACGGGAGTTCATTGCCGAGCTGTATGGCTGATAGTTGTTCCGACCCAGATCCTTGGCCCGGTAGAGTGCCGTATCGGCATTTTTGGTCAGGCTCATGGCGTCCTGGCCATCTTTTGGGTAGAGGGCGATGCCTATACTGCCGCTGAGAAAGATTTCCTGGTCCTCCACCAAATAGGGCCATTCCAGCGCCTTGAGAATTTTATGGGCGATCATCTTGACCTCTTCTTCCCGGCTGATCTGGGTCAACAGAACATTAAACTCGTCGCCGCCGAAGCGACTGACCGTATCCGCCTGTCGCAGGCAGTTTTGCAGGCGCTTGGCAACCTCTTTCAGAATCGTATCTCCCGCTGCATGACCGAGGGTGTCGTTGACGCTTTTGAATCGATCCAGGTCGATGAATAGCAGAGCCACCTGTTCCTTGTTTCGCTCGGCACGGCGCAGGGCCTGTTGGATGCGGTCGGCAAATAGGATGCGGTTGGGCAGTTCGGTCAGCGGATCGTGAAAAGCCAGGTGTTTAATGGTCTCCTCGGCCTGCTTGCGTTTGCTGATGTCGAGTAAAGTGCCGATGATGGCCGGTCTGCCATCCCTGCTGCTTTGCCCGTTGAGAACTTCGACATGAATCAGTTCCCCTGTTTTTTTCAATCCTCGGAATTCATATTGCAGGTTATTGCCCGGAGTTCCTTTTAGTTGGTCAAGATTATGGGCTGACACCATGAGGCGATCGTCTGGATGGATGAGGTCGGGCAAGGTTAGCTTTTGAGTGATCTCCTGCTGGGGGTAACCGAAGATCTCTGCGAATCGTGGATTGACGTAGGTAAAACGATTGTCCTGGACGATAAAGACTCCGACCATGGTTTTTTCAATGAGAAAGCGGTATTTGGTTTCGGCGGTCTCGATATTATGAATCAATTGCTCGACCCGTTGACGGCGGGTGCGCTCTTCCTTGAGCTTTTTGTTGCTGGTAAAACTTTCCCAGCGATGTTGTGCCAGCATATCTTCGAGTTTCTCCGTGTTTTTTTCTTTAAGGCCCTCCAGCTTCTGGTAACTGTTCCTTAGGGCGTCCGCCGATTCTTTGAGGTTTTCATAGAGGCTTTTGCATTCGCTGGAGATTGCTGGCGGCCATTGGAGAACTTCGCGATTGCGCACTTTTTTCGGAAGGTTTTCCGACATTTCGGCCAGGTTCTGTAAGGGGCTTATGATGCGGCGGTCCAGGCGATAGAGTATGAATAGGGCGGGGATTGCCGGTAACAGCATGACCGTCAAACTCAAAATGATCATTTTCTGCAGATGCTGCTGGCGGTTGCCGTCCTGCGTTTGCAGGACGATTTTATAAGGGGCGTTACTTGATGCTGTTCCTCTTTTATCGGTCATGGGTGCCAGTTGGTGCTGGCCGGGCAGATAACAGAAAAGGTTCGTTGGGGTTAGCATTGACCTGTAGCCACGAAAGAGTTTACTGCCTACCGTGAGTTCTTGCCGATTGCTGATGATGATGCGCTGGTCAGAACCGAGCAGGAGAACGGATAGGCCGCTGTGATCGGCCGCTTTGTTGAGAACCTCTGCAAGATACCGACTGTCCAGGGTAGCGGCGGCAAAGCTGATTGTTTCACCCATTTTCAACGACACGCACAATAGTAGTGGAAAAGGTTGCTGGCCGAAGCCAGTTTTCTGATAGAAGAGGCGGGGTTTCTGTGCAGCGCTGTGACTTTCCCTCAGTTGCTGAACGGTCCGTTGCATGACCCGGCACAGTCGCTTGCTTGGTGGCAAATTATTTGCGTAAGCTACTGGCAAACCATTACTATCTGCGATCCACAGCTGGGATATCGCTGGGGTCCGTTGCGTTAGCATGGTCAACTGTTTGGCGATCTGAGACGGAGATTTTTGTGGCAGGCCGGACAATGTGTTGAGTTGATCAGAACAGTCCTGTTCAAGAATCGAAAGTTCCTGCTCCAGGTGCTCGCCGACGCTGAGTAGGCGATTTTCTAAGCCCGGGAGTAGAATGTCGTGGGGAGCTTGGGCGTTGAACAGTAGGATCAGAAAGGGCGGGACCAGGAAACAGCCTGCTAGAATATTCAATTCGCTTTCAAGAAAACTGAGGGAACCATGATTACGAAGATTGTAGTGTTTAAGTAGGGGGTAGAGAAGGGTGGCCAGCAGGGCGTTAAGGATGGCCATAAGGCTCTGGCTGACCATGGTTGGCATAACCGCAGGCCAGGTCATGCCTAACAAATGAACATCCAGCAAGTAGCGGAGCAACGAACCAAACAAACCCCAGAACAACAGATCGGTGAGCAGAAGGTTTTTTAAACCTCGATCTAGCAACATACCGACGACCCAGGCTTCCATCACCCACAACATGGATGCTATGGGGCTGGCTGAAAAGACCAGAGCATAGCTGTTGGCGACCATGGCCACCAAAAATCCCGGCCCGGTGCCCAGTAACCGGCAGGCCAGCAACACAGCGATACTCGCCGGAAGATAAACTCCGTCCGGCAGGAGCAGCAGGGCGAAGATATTGCCGGCCAAGGCGGCGATGCAAAGTAATCCCAACATGATCGCAGTCCACAGAAGTGAGCGACCCGCCCAGGCTAGCTTGCCTTACAACCGGTCGCTCTGAAATATCAGATCAGGCAGAAAATGAGTTGCTTTAGTTTAACAGGCAGCAGGGTTCGGTCAATATCGCCGACCAGTGCAAATTGAAAGGGTGACTATTGGCGGTTGGCAGCAAGTTCGCAAAAAGGGTATAATCAAAAAAACAGAAGGTTCCGCTTCCGCGGTTGCACTATCCTGGCTGATCAAGCGCAAGGGAAAATAATGATTACTTATTCTAGATATCCAGCGGTTTTACTCCGGGTATTGCTTCAGATTCTGCTGTTGGCTCTTTTGCTGGTGCCGTCCAGTGGCTGGTCGGCTAAGAGTAGTGAGGAGTTTAATGTTGAAGGCGGTGGGGTGAAGAAGGAAAATCTTTTCAACCTGTTTTTCGGAGCAGCGCCTCTGATGCCAACCCAGCATGGCACTGTCATTGTCGAAGCTTATCATGACAAGAATGACAATCGGTTACGCGATGTCGGTGAGGAGATTCTCGATCAGGTTGTGGTTTGTATTGTTGAAGAAATCACTTATCCAGTCCCGGCATTTATTCCTGGTTTGGATAATGGTATGAACT
>JAIOSZ010000230.1 GCA_021107335.1 Desulfuromonadaceae bacterium
ACAGTTTTGGCCGGGAAATGTTTGCCGCCGGCAGCGTGCTGAGCGCCTACGATAGTATGGAAGATCTGATCCTGTCTGACTTCAAAGAATATAAGGCAGGAGAGCGGCTGTTCGGGGTAGGGCAGGTGGAGGTGGTCGGTTTTGAGGAATTCCACGGCGTTAAGCATCAAGTGGCCAAGGAATTGGCCCATCTGCGGCGCAGTCGAGCAATGGCGGCCGCCGGGCTGCTGGTGACCGATATCGTAGGCGAAACAAGTCTGCTGCTGGCCGATGGCGAGGCCGACCTGCCTTACCTGATCGGCTATCCTGAACTGGAAACAGGGCTCTATGAATTGCAGGGCGTGCTGTCCCGTAAGAAGCAGTTAGTGCCCCATCTACTTAAGGTCTTGCAGGGCTAAGCACAACTTATTGACGTTGGTCTTGTGCTGAACGCAAAAAAGCCGGGGATTTTCCCCGGCTTTTTTGCGTTCAGTGTCGCAAGGTATTAATCCTTCAACAAAGAGATCAGTTCCTCTGCGCTGGTCACCGGGGCTTGACAGGTTTTGCCCCGGCACAGATAAGCGGTGGTCTGACCATTACGCGTTTCTTTGCCCTGTAGTAGCGGAGTCAATTCGTTGAGTCGGGCATCGTCAGGATCGGCAAGCAAGACCAGGGTGCGGGGCAGAAAGCGCTCCCGCAGAGCGGCTAGCATTTCCTTACTGCCCCCATCGGCAGCGCTGGCCAGCACCACCACATCCTGGGGACCGAGGGCATAGTCGAGGGCCGTGGAGAGCAGCGAGGTGCCGGTGGGGTAGCGGGCCGCCTGAGCGAGACTGGTCTTGATGGCCCCTTCACCCCGCTCGGCCATGGCTTGGTCACCGGTTAAAGAAGCGAGCCGCAGTAGATTCCAGGCGGCGACTGAATTGCCCGACGGAACGGCGCCATCAAGGATCGTTTTGCTTCGTGTCAGCACCGTTTCCGCATCCTCGGCACTGTCAAACAGATTGCCCGTACCGTCGCCAAACAGGCGCTCCATATCGGCGCTGAGTTCCAGTGCCAGATCCAGGTAACGACTATTGAATCCGGCCTGGTAGAGTTCAATTAATCCCCAGCAGAAAAAGGCGTAGTCAGCAAGAAAACCGGGCACCGCAGCCTCTCCCTGACGATAACGACGCAGCAAGCGGCCATCTTCGCGACGCATGTTATTTAGAATAAACTCGGCGCTGGCGCTGGCGGCCTGCAGATAGTCTTCTTTGTCGAGTACCGTGGCGGCCCTTGCCAAAGCGGCGATCATCAGACCGTTCCAGGCGGTCAGTACCTTGTCGTCGCGATGGGGTCTAATCCGTGTTTCCCGGGCCGTAAATAACATTTGCCTACCCAGAGCCAACACCTCGCTGAGACGCTCCGGTTCGATGCCGAACCAGGCCGCCCATTTGGTGACATCCATCTCCAGGCGGACAATGTTGCTGCCTTCAAAATTGCCCCCTTCCGAGACCTCGTAACAATGGCAAAAGATGGTGCCATGCTCCAGACCGAGCACCTCCTGCACCTGCTGCGGCGTCCACAGGTAGAAGGTTCCTTCGACCCCTTCCGAATCGGCATCCTCACCGCTGTAGAAGCCGCCTTGGGGATCGGTCAGGTCGCGCAGCACGTATTCGCTAATTTCATCGACCATGGTGGAAAAGAAGGGATCGCGACTGGCTTGAAAGGCATCCGCTGCCGCCAGGCTCAACAGCGCTTGATCGTAGAGCATCTTTTCAAAATGGGGTACCCGCCAGTGAGCGTCTACGGCGTAGCGATGCACGCCAAAACCGATATGATCATAGGTGCCACTCAGGCGAATGCTTTGCAGGGTGCGCAGGGCCATGGTCTCGGCATTCGCAAGGCCAAGGCGTGAATCAAGACGCAACAGCAGGGAGAGGTTGGGGGCCATGGGGAACTTGGGCGCTTCACCAAAGCCTCCCCGTTCCTTGTCGAAAGTCTCAAGAAATTTAGCATAGGTTTCTTTTAGCGGTTCTTCGTTTAGTTGCTGACCTTCGGCACTGCCTGTAGCGTCGCTCTCCATTTTTAGCAAGGAGTCAGTCAACCGTAGTCCTGAATCAAGAAGCTGCTGGCGATTGGTTTGCCAGGTGTTGCCGATCCGTTCAAGGATATCGGTGATGCCCGCCATCTGCTCCCGCCCTTGCCGTGGCATGTAGGTGGCGACATAAAAAGGTTGTTTGTCCGGGTTGAGAAAGACGTTCAAGGGCCAGCCACCACCGCCGGTGAGGATCTGACAGGCGGCCATATAGGTATTGTCCACATCGGGTCGTTCTTCGCGATCGACCTTGATCGGCACGAACAAGCGATTGATGACGGCCGCCACTTCCTCATTTTCGAAGGATTCGTGTTCCATGACGTGGCACCAGTGGCAGGTCGAGTAGCCGATGGAGACCAACACCGGCTTATCCTCACGGCGGGCCAAAGCAAAGTCCTCTTGGCCCCAGGGGTGCCAATCGACAGGGTTCTCGGCGTGTTGCAAAAGATAGGGGCTCTTTTCAAAGATCAGGCGATTGTACTGGGCCCCACCATCGGCAGGTAATTGACTGATATCCACAGCCGAAAGTCGACCGACTCGATTATTGCCTTCAACAGTTTGGCTCATAGCAATTCCCTTTTCTACTCAAAGAACGAATGAATTTGGATGCTTATGGATCAGCATAACAGAGTTGCTATATGGCGGCAAACAAGGGGCAAGGTAATCATTGTTAGATAAAGGGAACCGACAAAACTAATTTAGTGGGCTTAAAATCATAAAATTGACACACGTCAATATCTCCCATTACAGGCTGGTATAGTCTGACTTCAACAAAGAGACATGAATAACCAAATCGTCATATATTTATCCCTCATTAAAGGAGAGAATCCATGTTTTGCCATCAATGCGAGCAAGCAGCCAACGGTACCGGGTGTAACAAAGTCGGAGTATGCGGCAAACAGCCCAATGTAGCAGCGCTGCAGGACAATCTGTTGCACGGCCTGCAAGGGCTCGGATTTTTTGCCAGCAAAGCCCGCAAGCTCGGTGCCACCGATCCTGCTTTCGATACTTTTCTGATTGAGGGTCTGTTTGCCACGGTGACCAACGTCGACTTCGACGCTGCCCGCCTTGCCAATATAGTTGTCCAATGCGCCGAACTTAAAAATAAAGCTCAGAGTCTGTACGAAGACGCCTTCAAAGAAACCCATGGTATCAAGGCACCAACCTTTGAAAAAGGCGCCCCAAACTGGATCCCGGCAGCGGATCTGGTAACCCAGGGCGAGAAATTCGGCATTGCCGACCTGCACAGCGATGCGGACGTCCGCTCGGTGGTAGAAATTCTTATTTATGGCCTTAAAGGCATGGCCTCCTACGCTGACCACGCTCGCATTCTCGGCAAGACCGATCCTGAAGTGACTGCATTTATCGAACAGGCCCTGGCCGCCACCTGCGATCCAGAACTCGGCTTGATGGATTTTGTCAACTTGTCCATGGAATGCGGTAAGCACAACCTGACCGTAATGGGACTGCTCAACGCGGGTCACGTGGAAAATTATGGCCACCCGGTACCGACCCCGGTTAATACCGGTACCAAGGCCGGTAAAGGCATCCTGGTTTCCGGCCACGACTTGAAAATGCTCGAAGAACTGCTCAAGCAGACCGAGGGCAAAGGCATTAACGTCTATACCCATGGCGAGATGCTCCCCGCCCACGGTTATCCGGGCCTGAAGAAATACGCCCACCTGACCGGAAACTTCGGCGGTGCCTGGCAGGATCAAGCGAAAGAGCTGCCCCAGTTTCCCGGTGCGATTATCTTTAATACCAACTGCATTCAGAAGCCGGCCGACTCCTACAAGGACCGACTCTTCACCTGGGGCTGCACCGCTTGGCCTGAGGTGACTCACATCGAAGGCTTTGATTTTAGCGCCGTCATCGCCAAAGCCCTGGCTAGCCCAGATGTTGCAGACGCTCCAGGTAAAGAGATCCTGGTTGGCTTTGGTCACAACGCGGTTCTCGGCGTGGCGGACAAGGTCATCGAAGCGGTCAAAAATGGCGATATCAAGCACTTCTTCCTTATCGGCGGGTGCGACGGCGCGAAATCGGGCCGTAACTACTACACCGAATTCGCCGAGAAGGTACCCCAGGACAGCGTGATACTGACTCTGGCCTGCGGCAAGTACCGTTTCA
>JAIOSZ010000095.1 GCA_021107335.1 Desulfuromonadaceae bacterium
CGAATCAAAATAAAAAAAGGCCGGCCACTTTGTTAAGTGGTCGGCTTTTTGTGTATTCAATGCGCACTACCGTAAAGTTCAATCCTCCGGTTTCTCGCTCAAGACCCGATCAGCTTCCTCCAGCATCTCCATAATCGAGATATGCTGCGGACAGGCTTTTTCGCATTGACCGCAGCGGGTGCAATTACTGGCCAGGTCCGAGGCATTCATAGTGATGGTGTAGATCCGACGTGGAAAGGCCCGATCACCGTAAATGAAGCAGTCGTTGTAGATGGAGAAAATGCGCGGAATATTGACCCCTGCCGGGCAGGGCAGGCAGTAGCCGCAGGTGTTGCAGGGAACCTTGATGCGCTGCCGCAGCTGATCCCGTACCTCGCCGATAAGGCTCAGTTCTTTGCCGGTCAGGGACTCCGGCTGCACCGTGTCGGCCAGGTGACAGTTCTCCTCGAGTTGCGTCACCTCGTTCATGCCGCTTAGCAGGCAGGTCACCTCCGGGCGGTCCCATACCCAGCGTAGCGCCCATTCTGCGGGGCTGCGCTGCACCGTGGCCTGGTTCCAGAGATTTTGAATAGAGGGAGGCGCCGGGCGGGCCAAGTGTCCGCCACGCAGCGGTTCCATGACGATCACCCCAAGGCCTTTTGCGGCCGCATATTCCATTCCAATTCGCCCGGCCTGTATTTCTTCGTCCATGTAGTTGTATTGAATCTGGCAAAAGCTCCAGTCATAGGCATCGACGATGGTTTTGAACAGTGGCAGGTCATCATGAAAGGAGAATCCGGCACAACCGATACGCCCGTCTGCGATGGCCCGGTCGAGAAAATCGAGAACGCCTAAATTATAGAGCTTGTGCCACCAGTCGGCCTTGAGGGCGTGCAGTAGATAGCAGTCGATATGGTCGGTACGCAGCCGTTGCAATTGTTCGTCAAGATATCGATCGAAGTCGCTGGAGCTTTCGATGGCCCAGGAAGGTAGTTTGCTGGCAAGCAGCACGCGGTCGCGCAGGCCTTCCCGTTCAAGGGCCCGGCCGAGAAAGGTTTCGCTATGGCCCTGGTGATAGGGGTAGGCGGTGTCGAAATAGTTAATGCCATGGTCGATAGCGCGATGCAGCAGCTCGGTCGCTCGGGCTTCGTCGATACGACTTTCGTCGCCATCGATGACCGGCAGGCGCATACAGCCCATGCCGAGAATCGAGACGCTCTGGTCGCAATGGCCGAGCTGGCGGTATTGCATAGATCTCTCCTTAGATCACAACCCGAGAAAATTCCTGCTCATCAGCTTCTCCACTTCTGCCGCTGCAACGGGACGGCTAAAAAAGTAGCCTTGACCTATTTCGCTGCCCTTCTGCTGCAAAAAAACCAACTGCGGTTCCGTTTCGATGCCTTCGGCGACCACCTGCAGGTCGAGGCTGCTGGCCAGGGCCAGAACCGATGATACAAGCCGTACATCGGGGTCGCTGTGGGGAACGTCATGAATGAAAGAGCGGTCAATTTTAAGCTTTTTCAGCGGTAGATAGCGCAAGTTGCTGAGGGAGGAATAGCCGGTGCCAAAATCATCGAGAGCAAAACTGATTCCCAGCTCGCAAAGGCCGCGCATGGTTTCCCGGGCCTTCTCGCCATTGTCCATGATGGCCGTTTCGGTTATTTCAATTTCCAACAAACTGGGATCGAGGCCGGTTTTGGTCAGAATACGCTGAATTCTTTTAGAAAAGTCGGCTTGGCTCAATTGATGAGGGGAGATATTGACGGCCATGGTGATCGGAGCCAGCCCGGCATCCTGCCATGCTTTGTTTTGTGCGCAGGCCGTCTCCACTACCCAATCGCCTAGGGCTACGATTTGACCAGTTTCTTCAGCCACAGCGATAAATTCCTCTGGGGAAATCATGCCCAGGCGCGGGTGCTCCCACCGGGCCAGAGCCTCGACGCCGATTAATCGGCCGCTTTGCAGATCAATTTGCGGTTGATATTGAAGAAAGGTTTCGCCCCGTTCGACGGCTTGGCGCAGGTGACTCTCAAGGTGAAAAATATCCCGCCGCGGGATGCTGGATGCCGAATCATAGATGGCGTAGCGGTGGCCGCCAGCCTTTTTGGCCCGGTACATGGCTGAGTCAGCGGCGCGTAGCAAGTCGTGAGCTTTGTCCATTTCCGCATCCAGCAAAGCAATGCCGATGCTGACCGGCGCATGGATGGTATGCCCTGCAACGTGCAGAGGGCTGCCAAAAGCTCCCAGAATCTTTTCGGCTAGCAGCGAGGCATGGTCGATGGAGTTGACATCTTCGCAGAGGACCACAAATTCATCGCCGCTCAGTCGTGCCAGGGTATCTGATTTGCGCATGAGTTGCTGAAGTTTGTGGGCAAACGCCACCAAAACCTGGTCGCCCACACTATGGCCGAGGGAATCATTGATGTTTTTCAGTCGGTCCAAGTCGAGGAAAAACAAGGCCATCTGGCGCTTATAGCGGCGAGCCTTTTCCAGAGCGTGCTCCATGCGGTCATAGAACAGCAGCCGATTGGGCAGGTTGGTCAGGGCATCGTGGTGAGCCAGGTATTGGAAGCGGGTCTCGCTTTCGGTCAGGGCCTGATGGTCGCGGCGGTGCTCGGTGATATCTTCCCCGCAGCTGATGAGGTGGCTAATCTGGCCATTGTCGTCGGTAATATTGGAGCTGCTCCAGCTGATAAGCAGTTCCCGGCCATCATGGGTTTGCACCCAGTTCTCGCCTTTTTGCCCCAGCGGCAATTTGCCGCAGATGATGTCATCAAAGAACTGACGACTTGCCAATCGCTCCCGCTGTGGAAGACAGTTGTCGAACCAATCTTGGCCAATCAGTTCTTTTTCCGAAAAGCCCAGCAGCTGGCAGCCCTTGCGATTGAGTTGGCAGATGCGGCCCTCGCGGTCGAGCACCACCATCATCACCTCGGCAATATCAAAATAGTGCCGGGCCAAATCCCGTTCTCGGCGCAATTGCTGTTCGGTATTTTCGGCAATGGTACGCAAGCGGGCCTCGCGCTGATCGATGTGCTGATGCGTGCCGGCAGGGCAAATCTGCTCGATGACCAGCTGAACTTCACCTTGGTTGTTACGTATGGGCAGACAGAGGATCTTCAGATGGCCGAGACGAGGATGGGCCTTCTCCCGTATCAGAGTTTGGCCGCTGGCGAAGACTTCCTTAACATGGCAGCTGTCGCAGCAGCGGTTTTGGCCTGGATAAAAGAGCTCGAAACAGCGAGGCAAGTCCTTAGAACGCCACTGAGTACCCACGCCGTCAATGAGGTGCATGTTGTGGTAACGGACGCGCTGATGACGGTCGATCACTGCGATCAGGCAGGTACTGTCGGAAAAAAATTTTTCTAGAAATTCGTAAGGCAACATAGGTAGGTCGTCAAGGGGTGGTCGGAGGTAGTGTTAGTTAAATACTTTGACAAAAAATAAGAGCTAACAGGACAACTTACGCCGTAAGGGCATGGGAGTCAACCCGCTGCTAGGCGGTTCTTGTAGAATCGGTTGACGACTGCCGCCAGCGTGATATGCATGTAGAGAGAGTTTCTGTTTCAAGATTGCTGGAATCTGTTGCCAAAAGGAGCGGCTTATGCGCGTAGGAGAAGTCTGTAATCGAGAAGTGGTGGTGATCGGCAGAGAAGCCTCTTTGCTGGAGGCAGCTAAGCTGATGCGCAACCAGCATGTGGGGACGGTGGTTGTGGTTGAGGAGCAGGATGGCCACCCTATACCCGTTGGTATTCTCACCGATCGCGATATGGTTATCGCACTGATCGCCGAGGAAGTTCCATTGAATGCTGTGTCTGTTGGTGATGTGATGAGCTTTGAGCTGATCATCGCCCGGGAAAGTGACGACCTGTTCGCCACCGTGGAGCACATGCGTGATCGGGGTATTCGTCGGCTACCGGTAGTGGCCGAAAACGGCGGTTTGGTCGGTATTCTGGCCGTGGATGATGTGCTTGAACTGCTCGCCGAACAGTTCAATGCGCTGGTCAGGTTGGTTGCTTGCGAGCGTCGCCTTGAGGAGCAGCAGCGCGCTTGATGCGAAGTTTTCGCCGAGTCAGTTGTCGCAGGGCTCGCAGATGTTCGTAGACTTCGTTGCGACCACTAGCCACCGCCTCATCGAATTGGGAGAAGTCGGCCCAGTGGTTGCTGCCCGCTTCCGGAGTGAGCAGGCAGTCGGCCTTCTGGCCGAGCCGACTGGTCAGAGCCCAGCGGGTCACCGCCTCGGCCCGGGCGGCCACGTCCAGTGCAGTGTCCGGCTGGACAAAGGGATCTAGATCGCTGTAAACATCGACGCCAATGACCACATCGGCTCCCAGACTTCGGCCTGCTTTGACTGGCACAGCGTTGATCCAACCACCATCGATAAGAAACCGGCCGTCGATTTCAACGGGCGGTAGCAGACCGGGAATGGCGCAGCTGGCGGTTACCGCCTGACGCAGGTTGCCCTTTTTAAAGATATATTCCTCTCCTCGCACCAGGTCGAGGGCGGTGGTACAGAAGGGAATGGGGGTTTCACCCAGATCGATATCGTCGATGAGCAGGGCAAAGTTCTGGCGGGTTGTTTCCTGATGAATAAAAGAATTACGGGTCATGAGCAGGGTGTAGAAGACGCTCTTTTTAGCAAAATGGGACAACCAGTCCAAGAATCCTTCTTTTCCGTTATTGTTCTCAACCAGGTAGTCGAAGCGGGACTCCTTGAAGGCATCGCTCTGCAGATAAGCGATGAACCGTCGCTTCACCGCCGCGGCATTTGGTTCCGTGGCGTACATGGCGCCGATGATCGCTCCCATGCTGGTGCCGGAGATCACGTCGATGGGCAGGCCACATTCTTCAAAGGCTTCCAGCACGCCGATATGGGATAATCCCCGGGCGGCGCCTCCCCCTAGTGCCAATCCGACCTTTGGTCGTGCAAACATGGGCATTGATTTCCCCCCCCCC
>JAIOSZ010000196.1 GCA_021107335.1 Desulfuromonadaceae bacterium
ACCGTACATGCCGGGGGCGACGAACAGCCACAGCTGCCAGAGAAGCACCGGCAGGGACAGCAGCAGCCCGCCGAGGGCAGCCACTTTAAGGTAGACGAAGAAGGGCTCGGTGGCGTTGATGAAGACCAGGGAGCTGCCTTCGGGAAGTGCTGCCTGGACCGGTTGGGCGATGAGTTGGAAGAGTCGTTCAGAGACCGCGTAACATGCGGCAAAGGCCGCCAGCCAACTGCCGACACAGATCATCAGCCGCCGGCGCAGCTCCTCTAGGTGGGCAGTGACGGGGAGCTCATCCATGGTCATCGGGGTCTTTCGGGGTCGTTTCGGCCTGCGAGTCTTCGACAGGTTGGTCGACTTCACACGGTTCACCCGACTCATCAAGGGTCACGTGCAGATCGCTGGTGGCGCGTTTGAATTCAGCCAGCCCTTTGCCCAGGGCTCGGGCCAATTCGGGCAGCTTTTTAGGGCCGAGAACCAGCAGGGCTACGCCTAGAATAATAAGGAGTTCGGTCATGCCGAGATTGAACATTCAGGTTTCCTTAACAGGTAAATCAAAGGCGAGTTAGAATTATTTGGACAATAACGGCAACAGGTCATTCTGTCAAGTATTGGGGAAGCCTGATAACGGTTTGACATATAAGGGCTTTTGCACTATTATGCGAGCCGTTGTTCCGCCCTGTAGCCCTTTGCCGAGGACGATGCCAGAGCAAAAAGTTCAACCTACTTTATAAGTGTAGGTGGTTTTTTTGTTTGGCCATCCCATGACTTTTTTGCGAAAGCTTCAAGGAAGATAAATAATGAATCAGCAACAACTCAAGGATGAGATCCGCCGTTTGGCGGGCGAGCGCGATGCCCTGATTATGGCGCATTTCTACCAGCGTGACGAGGTTCAGGAGGTTGCCGATATCGCCGGGGACTCCCTTGCGATGGCCATCGAAGCCGCCAAAACCGAGCGTAAGGTTATCGTGCTGTGCGGAGTCCATTTCATGGCCGAAAGCGCCGCCATCCTGGCTCCCGACAAAACCGTGCTGCTGCCCCGCACCGAAGCTGGCTGCCCGATGGCCGACATGGTCACCGCCGAAAAATTGCGGGAGATGAAGGCGCGCCTGCCGGGCCGGCCGGTGGTCACTTACGTCAATTCCAGCGCCGCAGTCAAGGCCGAAAGCGACATCTGCTGTACCAGTGCCAACGCGGTTGCCGTGGTTAATTCCCTTGACGCCGACGAGGTGATCCTGGTGCCGGACCGCAACCTGGGTCGCTATATTGCCGCCAACACCGACAAGAAGTGCCACTTCTGGGAAGGTTTTTGCCCCTTCCACGATCAGCTCCCCGAAGAGGACGTGCTGGCCGCCAAGGAGCGGCACCCCGAGGCTCTATTCTTGGCCCATCCCGAGTGCCGTCCGCAAATTTTAAAAATGGCCGATCATATCGCTTCGACCAGCGGCATCATTGACTTCGTTAAAAAGAGCCCGGTCAAGAAGTTCATCATCGGCACCGAGGTCGGTGTGTTGTTCCGGTTGCGCAAGGAGAATCCCGATAAGGAGTTTATTATGCCGAACTCCCTGCTCTTTTGCCAGACCATGAAATATACGACTCTGGAAGATGTGCTTAAGTGTCTGCAGACCATGAGTCCGCAGATTACCGTCGATGCCGAGGTCAGCCGTAAGGCCAAGCTGACTCTGGATCGTATGCTGGCGGTACCGCGGGACTGATGCTGCTTTCAACTTCTTATTTTTTCAGCGGGGGCGTGCTTGAGCACGCCCCCGCGCCAGTTTAGTTTTCATCCGGAAACGGCACTTTTTCCCAATCTCTGCGTCAATCTGCACGCTTGCTTGTGCGGCGTAAACAACTACGCCTCCGCGCAATCGCTTGATTTCCTTGACCTTGGAAAAAATTGCTCGTTTCCCATAAGAAAACATCACTGTATCCATCCAGAGTTTCCGGATGAACACTAGTTGATATATGAACCAGACACCGTCCAACGAAATCGCCCACGCTACCGTACATTCTTTTGCCGAGGCCGCCTCTGTCGGTCACAGCGAAGTCTGCGGTTTGGTCGGTTCGGCGTCCGCCTATCTGCTTAGTCGGCGTTTGGCCAGCCACCGCGAACCCTTGTTTATACTCGCCCCCGATCAGCAACAGGCCGAGCGCTTTGCCGCCGACCTGGCCTTTTATCACCCCCACTCCGATCAGATAGCGCTGTTTCCCCATTGGGAGGTCGGGCCTTACGAAGCCCTGACTCCCCATCCCGATATTGAAGCGACTCGTGTCGCAACCCTGGCGGCGCTGCATGCCGGACGGCTGAGGGCGGTGGTGTTGACCATGCGCAGCCTTATGCAGCGGGTCATGCCACGCCAGGTGCTGGCCGGTCTGTGCGAGGAATTGACGGTAGGCAGCGAGGTGCCCCGAGACGCCCTGTTGCGGCGGCTGGTGGAGCTCGGATATCACTCTGTGCCCCTGGTCGAAGATCACGGCACCTTTTCGGTGCGGGGGGATATTCTCGATGTCTACCCGCCGACCCTTGAAACGGCAGTGCGCATAGAATTCTTCGGAGACCAGGTTGAGCGCATGCGACCCTTCGACACGGTTAGCCAGCGCTCGATTAACCAGCAATTGAAATCATTACAGCTGCTGCCGGCTCGGGAAATGGTCTTGGCCGGTGAGCATTTGGAGACCTTTTGTCGCGCTCTCAAAGAGCGCTGCGATACCCTCCATATCGCCCGCACCCAGCGGGAAGCGCTTCTCGAGGAGATTCGTGAAGGTCTGCTGGCGCCGGGGCATGCCTTTCTTATGCCCCTCAATTACGGTGCTCTGGATAGCTTTTTTGATTATGCCGTGGACGGCCACTGGGTGGTGCTCGATCCGCCGGCGGTGGAAGAAGAAGGCGATCGCTTCGCTGCCGAGATAACGGATGGCGAGCAGCGCATGGCCGCAGGCGGGGAGCTGTTTGTGCCGGCCGAAGGGCTGTTTCTGGCTCCCGAGCAGGTTAGTATCGCTCTTGCTGGCCGGGCGCGTACCGATCTGTGTACC
>JAIOSZ010000125.1 GCA_021107335.1 Desulfuromonadaceae bacterium
TCGATGCCGAGGGTAATTTGTGGAGTCTGCTCGACAGCCGGACCGCTTATCAGCGAGTGGAGAAGAGTTCTGAATACGCTCGTATCGCCAAGGGTAGTGGTAAGGGGTCGCTGTTAGGTGGTGCCGGGGGTGCCGCCATCGGTGCGGCTATCGGTATTCTGACCGGTGAGAACGTGGCCTCAGCGGCATTCAAAGGGGCGGCCGTCGGTGCAGCCGGTGGTGCAGTTGTCGGTGGCACGCAAGGCAACGCCTCGAGTGATGCCAGTCGCCAGATCGGTCGTGATCTGGCCACTAAACAGCTAGTCAATCAAGCGGTGCAGCCAGGGAGCTTGGCCAATGGATTCCTATTCTTCCCCGGAGAGGCTCCGTCCGCTGCGCAGCTGCGTTTACAGGTGCGGGAAACTCAGAGCGGATTAGTGCATAAGATGATGATCCCACTGCCTTGATTTCTCGCTAGGAATAAAATTTTTAAATCGGATATAAAAAGGGAGCGAACCATTGGTTCGGTCCCTTTTTTCGTCTTGACCTATTGGAGGCCTCATGATAGATCAATGTAGCTTGATGTATTGTTGAGGAAAGGCAGATAAAGCAATGTTGCAGACTCTTAAAGCGTTGGCTGACCCGACTCGGCTTCGATTATTGGGCATCTTAACCCATGGAGAATTTACGGTGCAGGAATTGACCGCTATCCTTTCTATGGGGCAGTCCAGGATTTCCCGGCACTTACGTATTCTTACCGAGGCTGGAATCGCCTCGGTCAAGCGCCAAGGGACTTGGGGGTACTATCGTCTGGATATTGGCGATAGCCTTTTTGATGAACTGTGGAGCAATCTCGAAAGGCATCTCGATACCCTTGCCGATTGGCCAAGGGATCGAAATAACCTGATGTCGGCCTTGGAAGAGCGTCGTGGTCGCAGTCAGCGGTTCTTTGATCAACATGCGACTCAATGGGATCAGCTGGCTCGTGAATTGTTGCCAGTGGTCGATTATCGAACCCAACTGCTTCAGCAAGTGCCCCATTGCCACTCTTTGTTGGAGGTCGGCGGCGGCACTGGAGCCATGTTGCCCGCATTGTCGGTTAAGGCGACTCACATCGTGGCAGTCGATCATTCAGCTGGAATGCTGGCTGAGTCCAGAAAACATGCTGAGCAGCAGGGAGTGCATAAGGTTGAATTTCGTTTAGGGGAAATGAGCCATTTGCCTTTGTGCGATGCCGAGGTGAACTGGGCCGTTCTCGACATGGTGTTGCATCATGCCCCACAACCGGCCCTGGTGTTGCGAGAGCTTGCCCGCGTGCTTTCATCTGGTGGTGGCGTGACAATTGCTGATTTTCAACGCCATGAGCAGGAATGGGTGCGAAGCAGGCTGGCCGATCAATGGCTCGGTTTCGACATTTCTGAGCTTGAAGATTGGTTTCACCAAGCAGGATTTGACAAGCCGGAATTTCGTTATGTTTCCGCTAGCGGACAAGAACATGACGTGATTTTGTGTACTGCACGAAAAAAAGGTGACCGAATTGTTGTTGATAGATCGAATTCAAGGGAAAAGACTTTTACATTATCTCGTTACAAAAAGGAGTGCTTTGATATGACAAACGCCGCCCAAACAGATTGTTTGATCAAGGATATCGCATTGGCTGATTGGGGCCGCAAGGAAATCCGCATTGCCGAAGCTGAAATGCCCGGCTTGATGGCATTGCGTGAGGAATTTGGTGGTCAGAAACCACTGGCTGGGGCCCGCATTACCGGTTCCCTGCACATGACCATTCAGACTGCGGTTTTGATCGAGACTCTGGTCGAACTCGGGGCTGATGTGCGCTGGGCCAGCTGCAATATCTACTCAACCCAGGATCATGCTGCTGCGGCCATCGCTGCTGCGGGGGTCCCCGTTTTTGCCTTTAAGGGAGAGACTCTAGAGGAATACTGGCGTTATACCAAGGCAGCACTAAGCCATCTCGATGGACCGAACCTGATTGTCGATGACGGCGGCGATGCCACCATGCTCGTGCACCGCGGTGCTGAGCGGGAAATAGAGTTTGAAAAAACCGGTCAGTTGCCAGCCATTTCCGCTGAAAATAAGGAAATTGCCATCGTCGACCAGTTGCTTAATGAAACCCTTGAAGAGGATCCTTCTCTTTGGCGTCGTATGGCCAAAGGGCTCAAGGGAGTCAGTGAAGAGACCACCACAGGAGTTCATCGTCTCTATCAGATGGCCCGGGAAGGCAGCTTGATGTTTCCTGCTTTTAACGTCAACGATTCGGTAACCAAAAGCAAGTTCGACAACCTCTACGGATGCCGAGAGTCTCTTCTCGATGGTATCAAGCGGGCTACCGATGTCATGGTGGCCGGTAAAAAGTGTGTTGTACTCGGGTATGGGGATGTTGGCAAGGGCTGTGCACAGGCCTTTCGCGGCATGGGGGCCATGGTATTCGTCACCGAGGTTGACCCCATCTGTGCGCTGCAGGCCGCTATGGAGGGCTTTCCCGTAGTGAAGATGGACGATGCCTGTGCTTTTGGGGATATTTTCGTCACCACTACCGGTAATGTTGATGTCATTACCCGTAGCCATATGGATCGTATGAAAAACGAGGCGATCGTCAGTAATATTGGCCACTTTGATTCAGAAATTCAGGTTGATGCGGTTTATGACGACCCCAGTCTAGTGATCCATGAAATCAAGCCTCAGGTTGACCAAATTGAGTGGCCCGATGGAAAACGCATAACTATTCTAGCTCGTGGTCGGCTGGTTAACCTCGGCTGTGCTACTGGTCATCCGTCATTTGTCATGTCGGCCTCCTTTACCAATCAAGTGCTGGCTCAGATTGAATTATGGATTAATACTGATAGCTATGAAAACAAGGTTTATGTGTTGCCCAAGCATTTGGATGAAAAGGTGGCTCGTTTGCATCTGGGTAAGCTGGAGGTGCAGTTGACGGAGATGACGGCTAAGCAAGCTGAATATCTTGGTGTTGAGGTTACAGGACCCTACAAGCCTAGTCATTACCGCTATTAAGTTCCTTTGTCGATTCGATGGTCGCCATCGCCGTCTGTCTAGGTTGTGCGAATGCACAGTTCTTAACAAGGGCTTCAACTGCAGAAATTTACGGAATGGCACGTGGTGATCCTTCGGTAAGGGAGTACAATTATAAGGACATAAGATCTGATCGTAACGGGTATGCGAATCAGATCTGAAACCTCCATCTTTTGGCGCGTTGTCCTTCCCTCCTGAGCAACGCGCCTTTTTTTGTGCTTTATCTTTTGCTTTGGTGCTTTAGGCCGGGCGAAGTTTGGGTTTTTCCGATAGACATGCCTTCCAATTAGGGGGCTTTCAGAGACACTGTGGATATGCGCAGGTGCAAAGGTAACAACTGCACCTTGCCCTGGCCACTACGAGTCGCTATAATCCCCAGCATTGCATTCTGTTTAAGGAGTTATTGTTATGTTTCGTGAAGAAATTGAGGCCTTAAAGAAACTTCAGGTCAAGCTCGATGAGCTGAGGGGGTATCTTTGAACTGCCGGCCAAAAAAGAGCGTATCGCTGAGCTAGAGGCAGAAATTGCTCGGCCCGGTTTCTGGGATCAGGGTGATAAGGCCCAGGATTTGCTCAAAGAACGGACTGGGCTGGGGAAGGTGGTAGAGAAGTGGGAGCAGGCAGCTGCTGAACTTGAGGATCTACAAGTTCTGGTGGAGTTGGGGGAAGAGGACGAAGATCAGGAGTCCCTCGATGAGGTGCGAGAGCTGTTGCCGGGGCTGATTCAGCGGGTGGATAAGATGGAATTTGCCCGCATGCTGTCTGGCGAGCACGACGCCAACAACGCTATTTTCAGTATCAACGCAGGTGCTGGCGGGCTTGAGGCTCAGGATTGGGCCGATATGCTGCTGCGCATGTATCTGCGGTTTTTTGAAAAGAAGGGCTACAAATCTAATGTTACCGACTATCAACCCGCCGAAGAAGGTGGAATCAAGAGCGTCACCGTGACCGTAGAAGGGGACTATGCCTACGGCTGGCTGCGTTCAGAAATCGGTATTCATCGATTGGTGCGAATTTCGCCCTTCGATTCCAATGCTCGGCGGCATACGTCTTTCAGTTCCGTCTTCGTGTTTCCCGAACTGCCTGACGAAGTTGAAGTTGAAATCAACGAAAAAGACCTCAAAGTCGATACCTATCGCGCCAGCGGTGCAGGCGGCCAGCATGTCAATAAAACCGATTCGGCCATCCGTATCACCCATGTTCCTACGAATACCGTGGTGGCCTGTCAGAACGAGCGCTCCCAACACAAAAACCGGGCCACGGCCTTAAAGCAGCTCAAGGCACGACTCTTCGAGTTGGAACAACGCAAGAAGGCTGAAGAGGCCTCGGCTATTGCTGGCGATAAGATGGAGATCGGTTGGGGTAGTCAGATTCGTTCTTATGTGTTGCACCCCTATCGCATGGTCAAGGACCATCGCACCAGTTTCGAAGTGGGCAATGCCGATGCGGTTTTGGACGGCGATCTCGACGGCTTTATCGAGGCTTTTCTGCTCGGTGGTAAATAGCCGCGTCGCTGATGACTTGCCTCGGTGGATCTGATCTTTTTTGGGCTGCTAGAATTACCCGTGCAGAGACCGGAAGAGGCCGTCAAAACAGGCTTTTCCCTTGACTTGGTCTGGGCCATTGTTTAAGGTGCCTTGTTTTGGGTTTGGGATAGAAAGGGCTTTGAATTCATGGAAGAACTGAACGATATACTGTTGCAACGTCGGGCCAAAGTCGATGAATTTCGCGAGCAGGGGATCAATCCTTTTGCCAACGATTTTTCCGTCAGCCACACTGCGGCGCAGGTCAAGGAGGCTCATGCCGAGCATGATGCCGCTGCGCTGGGAAGTTGCGATCAGGATTATGCTGTGGCCGGCCGGATTATGGCCCGCCGTGATTTCGGCAAGGCCGCATTTATTCAGATTCAGGATCGTACCGGCAGGCTGCAGGTCTTTGTCCGCCGGGATGAGATTGGGGACGAAACCTTTCAGCACTTTCGTAAGCTGGATATCGGCGATATCGTTGGCGTGACGGGCCGGATGTTTCGCACCAAAACCAATGAGCTCTCGCTGCGGGCCGCTTCCCTACGGCTGTTGACCAAGTCGCTTCAGGTGTTGCCTGAAAAATGGCATGGTCTGACCGATGTAGAGACCCGCTACCGCCAGCGCTACCTCGATATGATCGTCAATCCCCAGGTGCGCGACACGTTTCAAAAACGCAGTCGTATTGTCAGTCTGATCCGTGACTACATGGTGCAGAACGATTTTCTTGAGGTGGAAACCCCGATGATGCAGCCGGTGGCTGGCGGGGCCACGGCCAAGCCTTTCGTTACCCACCACAATACTTTGAAGATGGATCTCTTTTTACGCATCGCTCCAGAACTCTATCTGAAAAGATTGGTGGTCGGCGGCTTTGAACGGGTTTTCGAGATCAATCGCAATTTCCGTAACGAAGGGATTTCTATTCAGCACAATCCCGAATTCACCATGATCGAGTTCTACCAGGCTTATGCCACTTACCAAACCCTGATGGATTTTACCGAGAAGCTGATCTGTCATGTGGCACAAGAGGTGGTCGGTAATCTGGTCATTCCCTACGGTGGCAAGGAGGTAGACCTGACGGCTCCTTGGGATCGGTTGACATTGAAGGAATCGATTATCAAGTACGGGGATGTCGAGCCAGCTCTGTTGGAGGATAAAGCCCAAGCCCTTGGCTACGCACGTAGCCTCGGTCTCGAATTTGACGATAACATCGGTCACGGCAAATTGCTCACCGAGATCTTCGATGAGGTGGTGGAACCTAAATTATGGAACCCGACCTTCATTACTGAATATCCTACCGAGGTTTCTCCTCTGTCGCGAAAAAATGATGACAATCCCGAGGTCGTCGACCGTTTTGAACTATTTATAGTTGGGCGCGAGCTGGCCAATGCTTTCTCCGAGCTGAACGATCCAATCGACCAGAAAGAACGCTTCATCGGCCAGTTAGCTGAAAAAGAGGCGGGTGATGAAGAGGCTCACGCCATGGATGAGGACTACATTCGTGCTTTGGAGTATGGCCTTCCGCCTACCGCCGGTGAAGGGATAGGTATCGACCGGCTGGTCATGCTGTTGACCGACTCCGCCTCGATTCGGGATGTTATCCTCTTTCCCCAGTTGCGGCCTGAAAGCAAGTAACAGTCGTATTAAGATTCACGGCAAGAACGGGGCAGGGTTTGCCCGCTCCAGTTACCATGTCAAACGGGGTTCTATGGGTTACGAGTGGTTCGTCAGTCTGCGCTATCTGCGTGCCAAGCGTAAGCAGACCTTCATATCGGTCATTTCCTTTATCTCCATCGCCGGGGTAACCTTAGGTGTTGCTGCGCTGATTATCGTGCTGGCGGTCATGACCGGCTTTCATGATGGCGTGCGGAAGCAGATTCTGGGAAATGTTCCCCATGTGCTGGTGCAAAGACAGGGGGGGAATATTCCCGCCTATCAAGAGCTGGTGAGTGAACTTCGCCAAGCGTCACCCGACATTCTGGCTGTGACGCCTTATGTCGCCAAGGAAGCCATGCTGCTCGCCAAACGTAATGTGGCTGCAGTGAATGTGAAGGGGCTGCCGCGGGGGCATAAGGTTTTTCAACAGACTTTTCTGACGGCCGCTGGCAACGAAGTTGAGCAAGCCCTGTTTGCCGAGGGGGAAGGGGCCCCTGGTTTGGTGATCGGCCTCGACACCGCGGCAACCCTCGGTGTGACCGTTGGCGATACAGTCAATGTCATTCCCCCCATGTTCACCATTACTCCCTTTGGCCTGATCCCGAAGATGAAGCCTTTTCGGGTGGTCGGTATCGTCAGTCAACGGGGTGGCTTTCTAGATACCTATTATGCCTATATTCCTCTGGCTGTAGCACAGAACTTTTTTGATGCTTCCAATCAGGCCAGCGGTGTTGAAATTGAGGTGGCCTCCTACGATAAGGCCACGCCTTTAGCGAAGCAGTTGCGCAGCCGGTTGACCTTTCCTCTGGTCGTACGTTCTTGGGAGGATTTATTCGGTTCGTTTCTGTCCGCCCTTAAGCTGGAAAAGCTCGGTTTATTTATTGTGCTGGCCATCATTGTGCTGGTGGCCGCTTTTAATATTGCCACCACGCTGATCATGGTGGTCATGGAAAAGCACAAAGATATTGCCATTCTGCGCTCCATGGGTGCGACCTCTCGCAGTATCATGAAAATATTTGTGCTCGAAGGATTGATCATCGGCTTCATGGGAACCGGTCTCGGCACCTTGTTGGGTGTTTTACTGGCCAAGCAGGCCGATCCCATCATCAAGGGGCTCGAAGGTGTCTTAAAGATCAAGATTTTCGATCAAGCAGTCTACGGTATGGATCGTTTTCCTTCGGTGGTTATCCCCGAAGATGTGCTCAAGGTGGTCCTGGTGGCCATGAGCATCTGTCTATTGGCTACGGTCTATCCAGCCTTTCGTGCCTCGCGCATGGATCCGGGGGAAGCTTTGCGTTATGAATGATGCCCACAAAGAAGCTTTGATCGAGGTTCAGGGGCTTAGCAAGCACTATGTATGCGGAGAACGGCGTGTCGAGGTGCTGAGGGAAGTCAGTTTGCAGGTTGCTAGTGGTGACCAGGTGGCATTGGTGGGAGCTTCCGGTGCGGGTAAAACCACTCTGATGCATATCCTTGGTGGGCTGGATCGCCCAAGCAGCGGTACGGTGCGTTATCAGCAGCAGGACCTCCTGTCGCTGAAAGGTGAAGCCCTCGACGTTTTTCGCAACCGAACCATCGGTTTCGTCTTTCAGTTTCACCAATTGTTGCCGGAATTTACCGCTCTGGAAAATGTTATGATGCCGGCCTTGATTGCTGGACGAGGCTTTCGTCGCGCCCGAGGTCCCGCTGAGGCGATTCTGCAGGAAGTCGGGCTGGGGCAGAGGTTGGAGCATAAACCGGGAGAACTGTCCGGTGGGGAACAACAGCGGGTGGCCATCGCACGGGCTTTGGTCATGGAACCGCAGTTGCTGCTGGCCGATGAGCCGACCGGCAACCTGGACAGTACTACCTCCGACGAGATCTATCGTCTTTTACAGCAACTGCATCGGGATCGAGGCTTGACAATGATCATCGTCACCCATAGCCAGACCTTGGCCGGCCGCATGGGGCGGATTTTACAGATGGTGGATGGTGAAATAGTATCCTGATTTTCGTTTACAGTTTTTTTGCATTTACCTATAATTGCGCTTTTTATATGCCATTTCGACGGAGTTGTGCTGCTTATGTCTAGGGTGTTGTTGTGTTTGCTTTTATTGGCGATGCTGGTCCCGCAGGGCGCTTTTGCCCAGTTGTATCAGGTTGGACAGGTCGTTATTGAGGGAAATCGGCGAGTCGAAAGCCGCTACATCGAATCGGTGTTAAATATCAGCGCCGGTCAAACCGTATCCGCTGCTGACATCGATCAAGGGTTGCGCAAAATCTACTTAACCGGCCGTTTTGATGATGTGGTTGCCGAAACAGTTGTGGCTGGAGAGTTGGTGCATCTGGTCTATCGAGTAACTGAACGGCCTTTGTTGCGCGAGGTTGTCTTTACCGGTAATCACAAGATCGACTCCGATAAGCTCGGCACCATCATTAGCGCCAAGTTGGTAGATTTTTATCGGCCGCAGGTTTTGGCTCCGGCGATCAGAAAAATTAAGCAGGCCTATGTAATGGAGGGGTATTACGCGACCGAGGTCGCACCTCAGGTCGATGTCAATGATCGTAACGAGGTCACCCTGACGCTGCAGATTGAAGAGGGCGAGCGGGTGTTTGTCACCGATATCCGCTTTGAAGGCAACACGGTTTTTAGCGAAAAAGCACTTAAGAAATCCCTCTTTTCTAAAGAAAAAGGGTTTCTTTCCTTCATCACCGAACGGGGCGCCTACAAAGAGGACATGTTATTCGCCGATCGGGATGTCATTACCGACCAGTATTACAACCGGGGTTATATCCAGGTCAAAGTCAAAAAGCCGATAATGACCCTGCTTGACGACAAAGAATCGATGGCTGTGGTATTCGAAATTGAGGAGGGCAATCAATTTCGAGTCGGAAATGTCGATATTCAAGGCGATCTGTTAGGTAGCAAAGAGGAGATGCTGTCCACGTTGACTCTGCGCTCAGGTGAGGTCTTCAGTCGCAAAACGTTGCGCCAAAACATGAAGCAGCTCAACGATATGTACGCCGATGAAGGCTATGCCTTTGTTAATGTTTCGCCGGTGACTGATGTCGATCCTTTTCTGCAGCAAATCAATGTGGTGCTCAATGTCGAGCGGGGGGCGAGGGTTAGTATCGGCCGCATCAGCGTAGCCGGCAACACCCGTACCCGGGACAAGGTGGTCCGCCGTGAAATGCGCCTCACTGAAGGGGATTTTTACAGCGCTAGCAAGATGAAAAACAGCCGCCGCCGAATCAACAATCTGGGTTTTTTCGAAGAGGTGAATCTAACCACCAGTCGCGGTAGCGACGACGCTCATATGGATGTGGAGGTGGATGTACAGGAAAAGGCCACAGGCTCATTCAGTATCGGTGCGGGTTTCTCCTCTGCTGACGGCCTGTTGCTGCAGGGCGCTGTGTCGCAGGAAAACTTCCTGGGTCGCGCTCTACGTTTCGATCTGTCTGCTGCACTGGGTGGTAGCAGTACCACCTTTCGCCTTGGTCTGCTCGATCCTTACTTTCTTGACCGGCACCTCGCCTTTGGCGGTGATCTGTATAACACCGAACGAGAGTGGACCGATTTTACCCGTAAGACCACTGGTGGGGATATCAAACTTGGTGTGCCTCTTACCGAAAATACACGCAGCTTCTTTATCTATCGCTATGAAAAGAAGGATATCTTTGATGTAGATGATGACGCTCCACGATCGATAACAGATCAGGAAGGTAAGCATACCCTTTCCTCTATTACCGCCTCGTTGAGTCGTAATACCACGGACTATCGCCCGGACCCGACCCGCGGTAATATATCCGAAATCTCCGTCGAGTATGCCGGCCTCGGCGGTACCGAAAAATTCATTAAATATATCGCTGATCATCGCTATTTTTATCCCTTGCCCTGGGGCCTGGTCTTCTCAGCCCATGGTCAGGTCGGTTTTATTCAGGAAATGTCTGGTCAGGACAGCCCTCTGGATGAGCGTTTTTTTCTCGGAGGTATGAATAGTCTGCGCGGCTTTAATTCTCGCGAGGTTGGACCCCGCGAAGTAGAAGCTGACGGGGAAGGCTATTTTTATGGGGGCAACAAGGAGGCCTATTTCAATCTTGAGGTTTCCTTCCCGCTGGTCAAATCGATGAAGATGAAAGGCCTGGTTTTCTTCGATACTGGCAATGCCTGGAGTGAGGAGGAAGAATATTTCAGCGACATGCGCTACAGCGTCGGCGCTGGCATGGCTTGGAATAGCCCCATGGGGCCGCTGCGTTTTGCCTGGGGTTACAATCTTGATCCCGAAGATTATGAAGAGGCGACCGTTTTTGATTTTTCTGTTGGCAAGATGTTTTAGATTATTCATATCCACGCAAAGGAGTATGTTATGAAAAGACTTTGGATAGGTTTAGTGGTAGTGCTGATGCTGGTGGCAACCCCGGTTTTTGCCGCGGACATGAAAATTGCTTTTGTCGATCTGCAGAAGGCACTGATGGAAAGTGATGCCGGCCAGGCCGCAAAGGTTAGCATGGGGCAGCGGGTCAAAGAATTTCAGACCACCGCTCAGCAACGCCAGGAAACTCTCAAAAAGTTGAATCAGGAGTTGGAAAAAAAGAGGCTGATGCTTTCTGCTGAGGCCAAGGCTGAAAAAGAGCGGGACTATCAACAGCAGACCAAAGATTTTCAGCGCTTTATCAAGGACGCGCAGGAGGAGTTGCAGCAAGAAGAGGCTCGTCTGGGCCGCAATATTCTCGAAGGTCTGAGCAAGGTAATCAAGGCTCTGGGAGACAAGGAAGGCTACACCCTGGTACTGGAACGTTCCAACGGCGCGCTGCTGTATGCCGATGATTCCATTGATTTGACTGACAAGGTTATTGCCGCTTACAACAAAGCGTATAAAGCGACTAACGGTAAATAAGGAGCGTCTGTGAAAACCCTCAATGAATTGGCAGAACTCATCGGTGGAACGGTGGTTGGCGATGGTGAGGTGGAGATTCATCGGGTGGCAGGCATCGATAATGCCCAACCCGGTGAAATCACCTTCCTGGCCAATCCCAAATACTTGCCGTTGCTGCAGACCACTCAGGCTTCGGCGGTAATGGTTAAACCTGGGATTGAGGCGCCAGGAGTGTCTCTACTGGTGTGTCCGAATCCCTATTTGGCCTTTGCCAAGATATTGACCGCTCTGCACGTTGCTAAGCCCGAATGTCGGGGCATCATGGAGGGAGCTTTTGTCGACCCAGAGGCTAAAATTGCCGACGGAGTGACCATCTATCCCGGTTGCGTTATCGGTAAAGGTGTGACGGTGGGTTCTGGAACCACCCTCTACCCCGGCGTGCTGCTATATGATAATGTGACTGTGGGAGAAGATTGTTTGATTCACGCTGGCACCGTTGTGCGCGAGGGGTGCCGCATTGGCAATCGGGTCATTATCCAGCCCAAGGCTGTTGTTGGATCTGACGGCTTCGGTTTTGCTCCTGACGGTGGAGGTTATTTTAAAATACCTCAGGTGGGTATCGTGGTGATTGAGGATGATGTCGAGATCGGTGCCAATGCCTGTCTTGATCGTGCCGCCATGGGCGTGACGCGCATCGGTCGTGGCAGTAAACTCGATAATTTGGTGCAGATTGGACACAACGTCAAAGTCGGAGAGGACAGCATTATTGTCGCTCAGGCCGGCATCGCTGGCAGCACTGAAGTCGGTAAACATTGCACCTTTGGCGGTCAGGTCGGTATTGCCGGGCACCTCAAGATTGGTGATAATACCATGGTCGGTGGACAGAGCGGAATAACCGCTAACCTGCCCAACGGCGGGGTCTTTTCCGGCACGCCCGCCATTCCTCATCGTAATTGGCTTCGGGCTTCAATGACCTTCGCTAAGCTTCCGGAAATGCGTAAGGAAATTAATCGGTTAAAGCGCCAGGTCGAAGAATTGCAAGCGCTTGTTAAGGAAGGATAGCTAGCATGGAGCTTAACGCACAAGATATAATGAAGATACTTCCCCATCGCTACCCGTTTTTGCTGGTAGATCGTATTGTGGAATTGGAGGTTGGTACCAGGGCAGTCGGTATCAAAAATGTGACCATCAACGAACCCTTTTTTCAGGGGCATTTCCCCGGCCACCCCATTATGCCGGGGGTTTTGATTCTCGAAGCCCTGGCTCAGGTCGGCGGAGTTACGGCGGCGTTGGCTGAAAAAGATGTCGATGATAAGGTAACTTACTTTGTCGGTATTGATAAGGCCCGTTTTCGTAAACCGGTGGTGCCAGGCGATGTGCTGCGTCTGCAGATGGATATCAAATACTGCCGCCGTGGCATCTACTGTTTCGAAGGCAAAGCCTATGTTGAGGACAAGTTGGTGGCGGAGGCAGAACTTAAGGCCACCTTCGCACCGCGCGAGCATTCTTGAGGAAATATGATACATCAAACAGCAATAGTTCATAAAGGGGCGCAGATCGCTGAGGGCGTCGAAATCGGGGCCTATGCCATTATCGGTGAGCATGTAACCATCGGCGCTGGCACCACCATCGGTCCCCATACTGTCATCGATGGCTGGACGGAAATTGGCCGGGATAACCGGATATTTCAATTTGCTTCCATCGGGGCACCCCCACAAGATCTTAAATATAGTGGCGAAAAGACCCTGTTGAAAATTGGCGACCGTAATACCGTGCGAGAATTCGCCACCCTGCATCGGGGTACCGCAGACGGCGGTGGTGAAACGGTCATTGGCAATGACAATCTGTTTATGGCCTATTCCCATGTAGCCCACGACTGCCTGTTGGGGAACCATGTTATTATGGCCAACGGTGCCACCCTGGCTGGGCATGTCGCGGTTGACGACTTTGCTATTCTCGGCGGTTTGTGTGCTGTGCACCAATTCACCCGCATCGGCGCTCATGTTATGATCAGCGGCGGTTCCATGGTCACTCAGGATGTGCCACCTTTCTCTATCGCCCAAGGAGATCGCGCTAAAACGGTGGGGATTAATCAGATCGGCCTCAAACGGCGGGGCTTTTCCGAGGAAGCAATTCGTGGGATCAAGCAGGCTTATAAGTTGATTTTCCGTTCCGGGTTACTCACTGAAAAGGCTTTGGAACAGATCGCAAATGAAATTCCAGACTGTCCTGAGGTTAAAGAGTTTTCCGAGTTTATTCGTAAGAGTACTCGGGGTGTCGCCCGCTAACAGATTGGTCGTTACGAAACAACCCGGGGCCGGCCTGGTTCGAGTAAAACAAGCATATAGTAATCCAGGTTCGTTGGTATCGCGCGTTTCGGTTCAGTTTAATTAGAAGGGCATCTATTGTTAGAGGATGTCCTTGGCAGAA
>JAIOSZ010000037.1 GCA_021107335.1 Desulfuromonadaceae bacterium
GTCAGCGAAGTAACTCCCGACGGCAAATTCTCTATCGATTGCCTGCGCTGCGTTGGTACTTGTGCACTGGCTCCGGTTGTTATGATCGGTGAGAAGGTCTACGGGAAAGTGACTCCTGATCAGGTTAAAGACATCATCGCAGACTTTTCATAAGGACGGGGGAATCTGAAAATGGCAAAAATTAATACAATTGCTGAACTGAAGAAGTTGCGTGAAGACCTGCTGGGTGCTGCCCAGGCTAAAGCCGGCAAGCCTCTGGTTAATGTATCCCTGGCTACCTGCAGCGTCGCTTCCGGCGGCCGCGACGTTCTGGCTGCTATGCAAGCCGAAGCTACCGCTTTAGGCCTTGACGTTGAATTCATGCAGTCCGGTTGCATGACCGTCTGCTTTGCTGAGCCCACTGTAGAAGTAACCCTGCCCGGTAAAGACCCGGTGACCTTTGGGTACCTCGACGCCGAAAAAGCTAAGATCCTGGTGCAGAAATACATCAAGGATGGCGAGCTGATCGATGGTGTCATTCCGGTAGGCTACGAGCGGATTGTTCTTTAATATAAAGGATTAGGAGAGACTAGCTATGGCAGAGAAAAAGCAACTTAGAATAGCCACCAGGAACTCCGGATTTATCGATCCGGAGAACATTGATTCCTATATTGCCGCTGGCGGTTACCTTGGCCTGGCCAAGTGCCTCGGCGAGATGACCCCTGAAGCGGTTATCGACCTGATGAAGGCTTCCGGCATCCGCGGCCGTGGTGGTGCAGGTTTCCCCACCGGTGTTAAGTGGGGCTTCGCCGCCAAGTACGCGAGCGACACCAAGTACGTAGTCTGCAACGCGGACGAAGGCGATCCCGGTGCATTTATGGACCGCGCCATTCTCGAAGGCGACCCGCACAGCGTGCTCGAGGCTATGGCCATCGGCGCTTACGCCATCGGCGGTAACAAGGGCACCATCTACATCCGTGCTGAGTACCCCATGGCCATTGACCGTCTGAAAATCGCCATTGAGCAGGCCGAAGCAAAGGGTGTGATCGGCAAGAACATTATGGGCAGCGACTTCTCTTTCGACCTCGACATCAAATACGGCGCTGGCGCCTTTGTTTGTGGCGAAGAGACCGCCCTGATCAACTCCATGGAAGGTAACCGCGGCGAGCCTTACACCAAGCCTCCGTTCCCCGCCGAAGCCGGTTACTGGGACAAGCCGACCATCGTTAACAACGTTGAGACCCTGGCCAGCATCCCGGCCATCATCGTTAAGGGCGCCGAGTGGTTCAACGGTATCGGCACCGAGACTTCCAAGGGTACCAAGGTTTTTGCACTGGCCGGTAAGATCAACAACGTTGGTTTGATCGAAGTTCCCATGGGCATCACCCTGCAAGAAGTTATCATGGAAGTTGGCGGCGGCGTGCGTAACGGCAAGAAGTTCAAAGCTGTTCAGACCGGTGGCCCTTCCGGTGGCGCACTGACCTACAAAGACCTCGACGTCAAGATCGACTACGAGAGTCTGGTTGCTTGCCAGTCGATGATGGGTTCCGGCGGCATGATCGTTATGGACGAAGACGACTGTATGGTTGCCATCGCCAAGTTCTTCGTCGAATTCACCATGGAAGAGACCTGCGGCAAATGTACGCCTTGCCGGATCGGTTCCAAGCGTATCTATGAGGCTCTGGACAAGATCACCATGGGCCAGGGTAGCCTCGAAGATATCGAGAAACTGAAGTTGCTGTCCGTCGCTATCAAGGACACCGCTCTGTGCGGTTTGGGTCAAACTATGCCTAACCCGGTTCTGTCGACCATGCGCGTCTTTGAAGACGAGTATACGGCACACGTTGTTGACAAAAAGTGCCCGGCTGGCGTCTGCTCCGACCTGCTCGAGTTCATCGTAGTAGACGAAAAGTGCGTGGGTTGTACCCTTTGCGCCCGAGTCTGCCCCGTTGACTGCATCGGCGGCAAGGTTAAGGAAGTTCACGTCATCGATCAGGCCGCCTGCATCAAATGCGGTGCCTGCCTCGACAAGTGTAAGTTTGACGCCATCATCAAACAATAAGAAAAGGAGACATACCGCATGTCTATGCTGAATGTAACCGTTGACGGTCAGGCTACTCAGGTAGCTGCCGGCAGCGCGATTCTTGATGCTGCCAACCAGCTGGGTATCGAGATTCCGACCCTTTGCTACCTGGATATGGAAAAGAAATTCAACCAGCAGGCTGCCGCTTGCCGCATTTGCGTGGTAGAAGTTGAAAACCGCCGCAACCTGGCTCCGGCCTGCGCCACCCCGGTCATGGAAGGCATGATCATCAAGACCGACACCGAGCGGGTTCACACCGCGCGCAAGATCGTTGTCGACCTGATGCTCTCCGACCATCCCCTCGATTGCCTGACCTGCGAGCAGGCTGGCAGCTGCGTACTGCAGGACCTCTGCTACCAGTACGGCCTTGAGCAGACGACCTTTGCTGGTCAGCGCAACGACTACCCCGAGGATGCGACCAACAAGTTCTACAGCCGCAACCTGAACAAGTGCGTCGCCTGCCGCCGCTGCGTCACCGTCTGCTCGAACTTCCAGAACACTAAAGCCATCGGCTTCGGTGATCGCGGTTTCAACACCCATCCGGTAGCTCCTTTCGATCGCGGCATGGATGAGTCGACCTGCGTCTCTTGCGGCAACTGCGTTTCGGTCTGCCCGACCGGCGCCCTGCTGCCCAAGAGCAAAGAGAAATTCCGCAGCTGGGAAATCTCCAAGACTGAAACCACCTGCTCTTACTGTGGTGTTGGTTGCCAGATGAACCTGCTGACCAAGGGCAACAAGGTCGTAGGCGTCGAGCCCCTCAACGGTGCAGCCAACGACGGTCTGTTGTGCGTTAAGGGTAAGTTCGGTTTCAACTTCATCAACCACCCGGACCGCTTGACTACCCCGCTGGTTCGTAAAGACGGCCAGCTCGTTGAAGCAACCTGGGACGAGGCCTACAGCCTCATCGCTGACAAGGTTAAAGCCACCAAGGCGGAATTTGGTAGCGAAGCTCTCGCCGGCCTGTCTTCGGCCCGCGTCACTAACGAAGAAAACTATCTGTTCCAGAAAATGGTTCGCGCGGCGTTTGGCACTAATAGTGTCGATCACTGCGCTCGACTCTGACACTCCTCGACAGTTGCCGGTCTGGCAACTACGCTTGGAAGTGGCGCAATGACCAACAGCATCAACGAACTGATCGACAGCGACGTTATTTTCATTACCGGATCCAATACCACTGAATCCCATCCGGTCATCGGTGCCAAAATCCGTCAGGCTAAAAAGAAAGGCGCGAAAATTATCGTCGCCGAGCCGCGGAAAATCGATATGGTTGAAGACGCGGATGTCTTTTTGCAGATTACTCCGGGAACCAACATCGCTCTGTACAACGGCATCATGAGCTGCATCATCAGCGAAGGTCTGGAAGCTGCTGAGTATATCAAAGAGCGCACCGAAAACTACGACGCGCTGGTTGCCACCGTCGCTGATTTCACCCCGGAAGTCGCTGCTGAAATTTGCGGCATCGACGCCGAGGACATCAAAACTGCCGCCCGCATGTATGCCGAAGGCGCTAAGGGCGCCATCGTCTACTGCATGGGCGTTACCCAGCATTCCAGCGGCACCGAAGGGGTCATGAGTCTCGCCAACCTGGCTCTGCTGTGTGGCAATATCGGTATCGAGTCCGGCGGCATCAACCCGCTGCGCGGCCAGAACAACGTTCAGGGCGCCTGCGATATGGGCGGCCTGCCCGGCACCTACCCCGGCTACCAGAAGGTCACCGAGCCTGCGGTGAAGGAAAAGTTCGAAAAGGCCTGGGGTGTTGAGCTGTCCGATAAAGTCGGCCTGACCCTGACCGAGATCGTTGGCAAAGCCGGTCACGGTGAGATCAAGGTCCTGTACATCATGGGCGAAAACCCGATGGTGTCTGATCCGGATCTGGCCCACGTCGAAGAAGCCCTGAAGAACACCGAATTCCTGGTGGTACAGGACATCTTCCTCACCGAGACGGCTCAACTGGCGGACGTAGTCCTGCCAGCGGCAACCTTTGCTGAGAAAAACGGCACCTTTTCCAATACCGAGCGCCGCGTACAGATGGTCCGCAAGGCCATCGAGCCGGTTGGTCAGTGCAAGCCTGACTGGGAGATCCTGATGGATCTGCTGAACAAACTCGGAATCGAAAAGACCTACGCCTCTCCGGAAGAAATCTTCACCGAGATCTCTTCGGTGACCCCTTCCTACGGCGGTATCACCTACGGTCGTTTGGAAGAACTGGGCGGCCTGCAGTGGCCTTGCCCGACGGCGGACCACGCCGGCACCAAGTTCCTACACAGCGGCAAGTGCGCCCGCGGTCTGGGTCTGTTCAAGCCAGCCGTGTTCAAGCCCAGCGCCGAAGTGCCCTGCGCCGACTTCCCGCTGGTCATGACCACCGGTCGTGTTCTCTACCACTACCACACCCGGACCATGACCGGTAAGGTCGACGGCCTGAACGCCATGTGTCCCGAATCCTTCGTCGAGATCAATCCCGACGCCGCTCGCAAACTGAGCATTGTTGAAGGAGACAAGGTCCGGGTCAGCACCCGCCGCGGCCAGGTTGTGGTTACGGCCAAGGTAACTCCCAAGCTGAAGGAGAACGTCATCTTCATGCCGTTCCACTTTGCCGTCGGAGCTGCCAACACCTTGACCAACCCGGTACTCGACCCGATCGCTAAGATCCCCGAGTACAAGTCATGCGCTGCCAAGTTGGAAAAGGTAGCCTGGGATTGGTCTGAAGAAACAGACCAGATTAAATAACCTGTAAGCAACGGGGGACGGCCTTGGCCGTCCCCCGACAGAAACATGAGAAAACCGAGATATAATTAACACCAAAGGGCAAAAGAGGGCTGTATTACTCTATGCCCGCCTTCACCAACAGAGTGCTTCCCACAGGGATGCCCCCGCATTCCGGACGTTTGCAAGGCTCTCAGGGAAAGAGCATTCCTCTCTCAACGCCCCCGTGCTTGCACGGGGGCTGTTGTTTACGCTGGAACCCAAACACCATGCCTGGACCACACCCTAATTATCACTTCGCAGCGACGGCAGTCTCCGGTTACAATGGTGCTCACCTAACGTTCTTAACCCTTTCGACTTTTCCATCAGTGGAGTTTTAACTATGATTGAAAAAAATGTTATCACCGATTTTTGCGGCAAAGCATCGGAGCCTGTGATTGATGCCACCAGCTATGTCCACCCGCCGGCCGCTGTCATCGGCAATGTTATTCTCGGCAAAAACATCATGGTTTCTCCCACTGCGGTAGTGCGAGGCGACGAGGGACAGCCGTTGTTTGTCGGCGACGACTCTAATGTTCAGGATGGCGTGGTCATCCACGCCCTGGAAACGGAGATGAACGGCACACCGGTAACCAAGAACCTGTATGAGGTCGATGGTCAGAGCTATGGTGTCTATGTCGGCCGCCGCGTCTCCCTAGCTCACCAGGTGCAGATTCACGGCCCGGCAGTCGTTTTGGACGGGACCTTTGTTGGCATGAAGGCCCTGGTTTTCAAATCCTTTGTCGGCAAGGACTGTGTTATCGAACCGGGCGCCATCGTTATGGGCGTCACCGTAGCCGATGGTCGTTATGTGCCGGCCGGCATGGTTCTGCGTAGCCAAGAAGAGGCCGACGCCCTGCCCACGATCACCGATGACTACCCCTTTAAGACCCTGAATAACGGAGTGGTGCATGTCAACACGGCTCTGGCCAAAGGGTATCTGCTGGCCAAGGGCGAATAAATCATAGGCGGATAGAACCTCGGCAATGAAAAGGCTGAAGAGACTTCAGCCTTTTTGTTTCCCCCCTTAACCTTGCCTGTAAGGAAACAGCGCTTTTGAGCCACGGACCTATTTATCTCGACAGCCAAGCTTCAACACCGGTCGACCCACGGGTTCTGGAGCGGATGCTGCCCTATTTCAGCGAACAGTGCGGCAACCCGTCGACAGCGGAGCACCAGCACGGCGAAACTGCCCGCCAGGCTGTGGAAGAGGCCCGGCAGACCATCGCTACGGCCCTCGGCTGCCTCTCGGAGAAGGAAATCATCTTTACCAGTGGCGCCACGGAGGCGAATAACCTGGCGCTGCTCGGCGCCTTCGCCAAGCATCCTGTCAGCGAGCGCCATCTGGTCGCCTCGGCCGTTGAACATTCTTCGGTGTTGGAGCCCTTGGCGCACCTGCAGAGTTGCGGCGCCCAAGTCACTTTGCTGCCGGTGGACGGCGGTGGACGTATCGACCCCAAACAACTGCGGGCTGCTCTGCGACCGGAGACCAAGCTGGTTTCGGTGATGTTTGCCAACAACGAGATCGGCACCCTGCAGCCGATAGAAGAGATCGGCCGTATCTGTCGAGGGGCCGGCATTCTGTTCCATTGCGACGCGGCCCAGGCCGTCGGCCACGAGCCCCTCAATGTGGAAGAGCTGCAGATCGATCTGTTGTCCTTTTCCGCCCATAAATTTTACGGCCCCAAGGGGATTGGCGGGCTCTATATCCGTGAGGGAATCGCTGCCAACAGCCTGCAACCGACCCAGTTCGGAGGCGGCCAGGAACGGGGCCTACGACCAGGCACCCTGAACGTTCCGGCGATTGTCGGCATGGCAACCGCTCTGCAGTTGGCCCAGGAAGAGATGGAGCAGACCAACCAGCTTTTGCGCCAGACGGCAAAAGAGCTGTTCGATCCACTGCAGCAGGCCTTTCCCCGATTGCGCCTGAACGGCG
>JAIOSZ010000081.1 GCA_021107335.1 Desulfuromonadaceae bacterium
CGTGCCTTCTTCACCACATCGGGCCAGAATAAAGAGGTCGGGGTTGAGGCAGCGGGCGGTGAGGGTGATATAGACGTTGGCTGTTTCCGGATCGACCGCGGTGATTAACCCTTTTGCTCGCTGTATTCCGGCTGCGATCAGAGCTTCGTCATCGGTGGCATCGCCTTGCACAAACAGGGTACCCTCGGCGGCAAGTCTCTCGCAGAGTTCGGGGTCCCGTTCGACGACCACGAAGGGTACCGGCCGAGAACGGAATTCGCTGCTGATCAGGGTGCCGATGCGGCCATAACCGCAGATAATATAATGACCCTGGAGTTTGTCGATCTGTTTAACCACTTTTTTCCTCCCCAGAATAGCCTGCAGCTGCCCTTCCACCATAAACTGAAGAAGGCTGCCGATCGCATAGGCGATGATGCTGGCACCAAAGATGATGAGCAGAACGGTAAAGGCCCGTCCGTGGTCGGACAGGGGATGCACCTCCCTGAAACCGACCGTGGCCAAGGTGATGACCGTCATGTAGAGGGCGTCAAAAAGC
Organism: Desulfuromonadaceae bacterium; assembly: GCA_021107335.1. GTDB lineage: Bacteria > Desulfobacterota > Desulfuromonadia > Desulfuromonadales > Syntrophotaleaceae > Syntrophotalea_A. The sequence goes on from JAIOSZ010000081.1 coordinate 536, forward strand.
CCCCAGCCTTCGATCAAGGCATAACCGACGGTGCCTAAGCCGATGGTGGCGAACAGAATAAATAGGGATAAGCGCAGGCGGCGAACCGGGTTCATGATTTCTCCGGCAATCAAGGATACTGGATGATAGCGTTCTGACTGGCAAAAGGCAAGAGCTGACGACTTACGACTGACGGCGGAATAAAGGGCTTGACATGCCTGAGCTGCTCCCTACAATTCTAAAATCTGCCTTACATAGGTTCCCTTTGCCTCACGCCCCTGTCAGCTGTTAAGATGGATTTTTCGTCGGGAGGCGTCGCTTCACACCTCTTCTCCAACCCCAGGAGCAGTTTTCTCAGTATATGACTACACAGATTAAGGATTATTTTCAACAACCGGTGACCAGCTTTCAGCAGCTGCAGGATTTTTTTACCGCCGGTGCCCGTCCTCGCGAGCAGTGGGGAGTCGGAGCCGAGATGGAAAAGCTGGTCGTCGATGCTGAAACCGGTGAGGCGGCTTCTTACCAGCGCATCGAAGCGTTGCTAGAAAGGCTGCTCACTTCTCGAGACTGGCAACCGGTTCGGGAAAAGGGCCGCTTGATCGGTCTGTTGGGCCAGGACTCGTCGGTGACTCTGGAACCGGGGGGACAACTGGAACTATCCGGAGCTCTGTGCCCCGATCTCTACTGCTGTCGCAAGGATTTTTGCAGCTACGTCAGCGAAATTCTGCAAGCTGCCCAGCCCCTGGGCCTGACCTTTCTCGGTTTGGGTGTACAGCCCTTCACATCCCTGCAGAGCATCGACTGGCTACCCAAGCCCCGTTACGCCATTATGAGCGCTTATATGCAACAGACCGGCGACATGGGCCAGAATATGATGAAGCAGAGCGCCGGTCTGCAGGTTAATCTGGATTTCGCCGATGAAGCCGATTGCATCGACAAACTGAAGGCGTCACAACTGCTGGCACCCCTGTTTTATGCACTGTTCGCCAATTCACCTTTGCTTGATGGGCAGCCGAGTGGCTTTCTTTCCACCCGTGGCGAGATCTGGGCGCGGACCGATTCGGATCGATCCGGCTTGATTCCGGGGTTGTTTAATGAAGGTGCCGATCTGGGTTGTTACGTCGAATATGCCCTTGATGTACCTATGTATTTTATTGTTCGGCAGGATCAGCTGTTCGATATGACCAGGGAACGTTTCTCCTTTCGGCGCTATCTGGCCGAAGGTTTTGCCGGGTTTCAAGCGACTCTTGGTGACTGGGATCAGCATCTTTCGACTCTTTTTCCCGAGGTTCGCCTGCGGCCACAGATTGAACTACGCAGTGCCGATAGTCTGCCGCCAAGACTGACCCTATCGGTAGCGGCCCTGTCCAAAGGCCTGTTGTATGATGACGCTGCGCGAACCGAAATCCACCGGCTGTTTCGAGCTTACGATTCAGAGACCTTTCAGCAGGCCTACCGACAGTCGTGGCGTTTCGGGTTGAAGACCAGAGTGGGGCGCCATACCCTGCGGGACCTGGCTCTCCAGATTCTGACCCTGGCGCGGGAGGGGCTGTCCCGTCAGCAACAGGAGAGGGGCAGTCGGTTCGATGAAACCCTGTTCCTCGATGGTCTGGATGAAATCGCCGAAAGCGGAGTCACTTTGGCAGAACGGTTGCTGGGCCGCTGGCACGGTTCACGTCAACAACGCTTGGACGCTCTCAAGGAACATTGCGGATTTGAACACTGCGGCCCCTGATTCTGTCGAGTTGTGGGTAACTTCCAGGAGCCTGTCGGACTATCCATGAGCCAGCTGCAAATTCGGCTGTTTGGTCCAGATTTCAGGTCCTTTTCGGCCCATAGCTACAGCTATGAACCTTCAAATGATCTGAAATCTGTTCTCAATCATCCAACTTTTCGCTTTGGCCCGTATAGTCCGACAGCCACCAAGTAAAAGGAGTAGATGCTTATGATCAGCGAACCGATCGATCTGTCCCTAGCGAAAGAATCTGTTGACACTATTCGGCTGCTGGCCGCCGACGCCGTGGAACAGGCCCAATCCGGACATCCCGGCACGCCCATGGAAGCGGCACCCATTGCCTATCTGCTCTACACCCGGCATCTGCGCCATGCGCCGCAACAGCCCGATTGGCCCGGCCGCGATCGCTTCATTTTGTCCTGTGGGCATGCCTCCGCGTTACTGTACAGCATGTTGCACCTCACGAGGTATGATCTGTCCCTCGATGAGATCAAAGCCTTTCGTCAGTTCGGCAGCCGCACCCCATGGCACCCAGAATTTGGCCATACCCCAGGGGTGGAGACAACCACTGGGCCCCTTGGACAGGGTTTTGCGGTCGGGGTCGGCATGGCGATGGGGGCTCGTTTTTTAAAAGAACAGGTCGACCAAGAGCTGTTCGACTACCGCATCTATTCCCTCTGCTCCGATGGTGATCTGATGGAAGGGGTGGCGGCAGAAGCCGCTTCTTTGGCCGGCCATTTACGCCTTGGTAACCTGGTTTATCTCTACCTCGACAATCATATCACCATCGAGGGCGATACCAGTTTGGCCTTTTCCGAAGAGACCGCTACTCGCTTTTTGGCTTACGGCTGGCAGGTATTGCGAGTTGAAGGGGAAAATCTACGGGAGATCGACGCCGCCATCGCCTGCGCCAAAGAAGATCCGCGGCCCAGTTTAATCGTCGCCCGTACCCATATCGGCCAGGGGGCGCCCAATAAACAGGACAGTTCGGCAGCCCATGGCGCCCCTCTTGGCAGCGAAGAGCTGCGGTTGACCAAGCAAGCTCTGGGGCGAAATCCGGAACAGAGCTTCCAGGTGTCGAAGGCGGTTTTTGAACACATGTCTTCAGCCGCGGAGCGAGGGGCGGTTCTAGTTCAAGAATGGCAAGCGCAGCTGGACACCCGCCAGAATGAGCCACGGCTAGCACATTGGCGACAGGGGGTTGAAAAGGGCCTTCCAGACGATTGGCAGCAGTGGCTACCGGTCTTTGATCCGGACGCTGGATCGATGGCGACCCGTAAGGCCAGTGGTCTGGTGCTCAATGCTCTGGCGCCTCACCTGCCGCTGCTGATGGGGGGCTCGGCCGACCTGGCGCCATCCAACAATACGACCCTGACGGATGAGGCAGCTTTCCGGCCGGGAGCCAGTGGCCGAAATATCCATTTTGGGGTACGCGAGCATGCCATGGGGGCGATTCTCAACGGTCTGTCTCATACCCCCGGACTGATCCCCTTTGGCGGCACCTTTTTAATCTTCTCCGACTATATGCGGCCACCCATTCGCTTGGCCGCTATGATGGGCTTGGCTCCCATCTATGTTTTTACTCACGATTCTATCGGTCTCGGCGAAGACGGTCCGACCCATCAGCCCGTTGAACAGCTGGCAGCATTGCGGGCGATTCCCCAATTGCGGGTCATTCGTCCCGCCGATGCCAATGAGACGGTTGTGGCTTGGCAGGTCGCTCTTGCTGAGCGCCAGCGGCCGACGGCATTGGCCCTGTCCCGGCAGAATTTACCGATTGTCGATCGCAACAGATATGGAGCTGCAGAGGGTGTGGCTCGCGGCGGCTATGTGCTGGCGCCCGAAGAGGGAACTTTGCAGATTTTGCTCATTGCCAGCGGTTCCGAGGTGACACTGATTCTGGAAGCTCGAGAGGCGCTGCAGCAGCAGGGTATTGCTACCCGGGTAGTGTCTCTGCCGTGTTGGGAACTCTTTGACGAACAGCCGCTGGGCTATCGCCATGAGGTGCTACCGCCAAGTTGTTCTGTGCGTCTGGCCGTCGAGGCAGCATCTGCCTTTGGTTGGGAGCGTTATGTCGGTGAGGGTGGGGGAATTCTGGCCATCGATGGTTTCGGTGCCAGTGCGCCTGCCGAGCAACTGATGGAGCATTTCGGTTTCACTGTTGATCAGGTTGTGATTCGGGTCCGGCAATTACTGGAGAAGGCCTGATTTTTTTTGGAGTAGCTGGTAAACCTTTTTTCTGCAGGTTCGTCCAAGAATGCGAGAACTGATTTCACAAGACAGGAAAAAGCCTATGACTCCCCAAGCCGCAACCGTTGTGGTTGATCATGCTTTGGTTCAGAATTATGTAGAGGCGTCAGAAGTTGGCGACCGCTCTGACAAGATTCTACTCGACCAGCTGCGTGCCGGGTATCCCGGTGCATTTGAACAGCTGGTAGCGAAACAGGCATCCCGCCTGATTAATCTTGCCTATCGATTGGTGGGAAACCGTGCCGAAGCTGAAGAAATCGCACAGGAAGGTTTTTTGCGATTACATCGTTCGCTGGACAGCTTTCGTGGCGATTGCAGTTTGTCGAGTTATCTCTATCGTATCGTCTCTCGTCTGGCTATCGATCATTTGCGCCGCGAAAAATTACGCCGAAAGCTATTCTTCTTTCGGCGCCAGGAAGACGATGTGGACCCGGTGGACATGGCGGCCGATACAGGCGCATCACCGCGAGATAACCTTCAGTCAAAAGAGACTGGAAAGCGCCTGTTGGCTGCGCTTGACCTCTTGTCGGCTCGGCAACGGGCGGTTTTTGTTCTGCGTCATCAAGAGGGATTGCCCCTCAAAGAAATTGCTGCAACTCTTGGCCTGGAAGAAGGAACGGTCAAGACCCATCTGCATCGGGCGGTACGCGCCTTGCGCACCGAACTGAAGGATCTGCAGGAGGATCGGTCATGAAAGACCTGGGAACAAGACACAGTTGTAAAGAAGACCTGCTGCTTTACTACTACGGCGAATTGGCCGATCTACAGCGACGTGAGCTGGAAAAGCACCTCGCTGGCTGCGAACGCTGCGATAATGAGTGGCAGCAGCTGCGGCGGTCTTTGAAGGAAATGGCTCTGCCGACTATCGAGTTGGATCCTGTTGAAACCAAGAGGTTTGCCGCCAGGGTCGCAGAACGGGCACAGCGTCCTAGGCGCAGCAAACTTTGGTTGTGGGGCGGAGCGTTGACTGCCTGTTCGATTCTGGCCCTGAGTTTAATGGCTCGCCCGCCGGAGCTTGCTCCTGGGCAGGGGACCAGCCTTGTGGCCGATGCCGCTATGGTTCAGGACCTTGATCTGTTGCAAAACATGGAACTGCTTGAAGAACTCGATCTGTTGCAGGGCCTGGAAGGCCAGGGATGACAGAGGTGGAAAGGGAACGACCATGAAACACTTATGGCTACTTAGCCTGTTGCTGATGGCCGGTCTGGCCTGGGGCCAGGAAACGGTCTGGGCCAAGCGGGTTTATGACCAAAAGGCCGCGGGCCAGAGAGTGGAGGCCGGTGCGGGCGCTACCGAGGGAAATCGGTGGCAAAAATTGAGTCCTGAGCAACGCAAGGAGCTCCAACAGCGCTATCGCCAGTTTCAGGAAATGCCGGCTGCCGAACAGCAAAAGCTACGGCAGCGTTATGATCGTTATCGTGAGCTGTCGCCGGAAAAAAAGCAGCGCATGCAGGAACGACATCGCAAGTTTCAGCAATTGACTCCAGAGCAACGGGAAAAGTTACAGCGAGAGTGGCAACGCATCAAGCAACTGCCGACGAAAGACCGGAGTCAACAGCGCCAGAAGCTGCATCAGCGGTACTTCAATGGCAGTAGCGACCGCTGATATCTTTCAGGGAAGGTTTTTTAAGGCGCGAAACAAGCCGCTCCAGGTTGTCGGGGGACTCGTCTCTAGGTTCTTCTTCATGAGGTCACAAGACTATATCTATAGGCTATAATTCAATAAGCCTATGAAATAATCGCTGGGAATTTGCGGTCCCTACCAAGGAGATAATGGATGAAAAAGAGCTGTTGGGGAATGACAACGACACTGGCGGTCTGCGTTCTGCTCTGTATCGGCGGGTGCAAAGAGGATCAGAAGAAAGAGCCATTGAGCGCCATCTCGGACCCAGTTGCTGTTGAGAGGCAAAATACCACCCCGAAGCCCGGAGACAACGATGGCCAGGCTCTGTTTCAAAAGCATTGTGCAGTATGCCATCCCGGCGGCGGTAATATAATCAATCCGAGCAAAACTCTCGATGGAGAGACCCTGGTCGCTAACGGCATCACAACCGTTGGCGATATTGTGGACAACGTGCGTCAGCCGGGGCCTGGAATGACTCGTTTTAGTAAGGATCAACTGTCTGACCGAGAGGCCGGACGCATCGCGGAATATATTCTACAGAGTTACTAAAGCGACAGCCGCAAGTTTTCGAAACGGAACTCTTCGTGTGTTGTACCAAAGAGCAAGGGCCCTGTCGTTATCCACTCTATCCAGTGGATAACGACAGGGCCCTTTTTTATAAATAAATGCCAGCTGATATCGCCCAGAGGATGCAGTTTGTCAGGTTGGCCGAAGATAAAAAGACGTCTCCACTTCCTTTGTGTGTGGGGTGAAAGTGGAAGACAATTAAACGCTCTAGGAGGAACTCCACCCAGCAACTCTCGCCAGAAAGCCGGGCGGCATTGTAATCGCAGTTGCGAAAAAGGTTTAAAATATTTTCATCCTTTACTGTATACACAGTCTGCCAAGACAAAAGCAATAACAATGTGTCACTAGCGAAGGAATTTACTCTCGGTGAGTTTACAGGCTATGGATAAAAAAACTTCCCAGGGGAGACCTACGTGCGCTGATGCAGGTGGCAGGAATTGAGGTTGTTGCAAAGAGCAAACAGACCTGGCGGGTGACTGGTGGAAGCAAGAAGGGTTGCTAACCGGGACGGCTATTTTCATATGAAAATAGGACGGTGGCCATCAAGAGTGTGTGTTGGGGGTTATGCTCTGCTGGCGCGACGGAAGGTAGCTAGCAGGTCGTTCTGGCTGAGGATGCCAAGCAACAGTTGGGGCTGTTCTGGGTCGATAACGGGAAAATAGCTGATATAGCGATATTTATCGAGCACATCCAGTGCGTCGCGAAGAGTCTGGTCGGGATGCATGGCAATGTGGCGTTCCCCGGCCAGGTCGCTGGCCACAACCAAGTTAGCCAGGGCCGGTTCAAAAAGCAGATTGCGAATTTCCGTATAGTTAATCATGCCGACGAAATGATTGTCGACGTCGACTACTGGAAAGCGATCGTAGCGGCTGTGGGCAATCAGATGTAGCAGTTCGTTGAAGGGCGTAGAATTGAGGATGGTCTCTACGTTGCGGCGCATGATGTGTTTGACCAGAATGTCTCCCGGGTCGCGTAATTGATGACCCGCTGGAATGCCTAGGGATGATCGAAAATGTTCAACCACATTGTGCAACCCTTCAATGGCGCCCTGCGGCGCCCGTTTTTCCAGCAGGGAGAGAATCGGTACCTCGCCGGCCCGCACCAGGCCAAAGCGAATAGCCAACGGTCCGATGAGCTCAAACAGAACGACCGAACCGAGAACTACCGATTGCAGCAAGTGGCCGCCTTCGGGCCATTTTTGCGCCAAGTTGGCCGCCAGGCCGATAGCGACCCCGGCCTGAGCTAGCAGGGTAAAGCCCGTGCAGAAACCGCGGTTAGCGCTGAATCTGCCAAGACGGGCACCGAGGCGGGCACCGAAAAACTTGCCAAGGGTTCGGGCGAGTACATAGGCGATACCGAGTAGACCGAGGTGGCGAAGGGTTTCCAGGTGCAGGTTGGCGCCGGCGATGACGAAAAACGCCACATAGAGAGGATAGTCGATTTGACGCAGGGACTCGACAAGTTGATGCCAGCGAGGCGAACTGTTGGCCAGAACCACGCCCAGCATCAAGGCGGCAAGCAAGGGGCTGATACCGAGTACGCGGCCGACAGCGGTGACAGAAAAGACGGCGCCGAGGAGCAACAGTTTCTGCTCGTTGGGCGTTTCTAGTCGTTGGGCCCAAACCGAAACGATAAAGCCAATCAGTGAGCCGATTAGCAACGGCCCGAGCATTTGCCACAGCATGGCGCCCGCGCCTTCGTCCGGCTGTAGCAGCCAGTGGCAGACCACGATAAAGGCCAGGATCGAAACGATGTTGTTAAGTCCAACCAAGGTCAGGGCGGTATGGGTAACCGGACCGTCAGCTTCATATTCGCGAACCACCATCAGGGTGGCTGCCGGGGCGGTGGCAATAGCAATCACTCCCAGCAGCAGGGCAAAGGCCAAAGAGGTCTGCCACAGGGAGAACCCGGGCAAGGTGGTGTGCATCACGAATTGGTTAAGAACGAAGATGAACAAGGAGACTAGGGTGAAGGTCAGGCCAATCTCGCCACAGGCAAACCAAAGAATACGTTGTTTCCAGCGCTTGAGGTGTTCAGTGCGGCACTGGCCGCCGATATTGAGCAGAATCAGACCGAGGGCCACATCTGAAATAAGCCGTAGATGATTCAAGGCGACGGGAGTAATCAGCTGCGGCAATCCGCACAGGTGGGTAAAAGAGGGCCCGACTAGCAATCCGGCGAGCAGATAGCCGGTGACCCGCGGCACATGAAACAGTCCGGCCACCCGTCCGCCGATCAAGGCGCAGCAATAGATGACCGCCAAGGCGCTGATGATGGCTGGCAGAGGCATAGTGATAGATTTTGGTTAAAGCGGCCGCCGAAAGCTAGGGCTGGGCCGGAATCAGTACAATGTCGATGCGGCGGTTAATGGC
>JAIOSZ010000238.1 GCA_021107335.1 Desulfuromonadaceae bacterium
ACGATATCGATATGTGGTTCCGCAAATTCAAGGCGGCGGTTCATGTACTCGACCGTATTGAAGGCCGAGAGATTCCGATTGGGCATCTGCATGCCTGGCAGGAGATGCCTCCAGCCTGAACTGGCCCGCCCACAAAAAAGTCTGTCCCCAAATAGAAACAAGCCCCGCATTGCCAATGCGGGGCTTGTTTCTATTCAACTTAACTACACCATGTGAAGTAAGCGTCTCTCGGCCAAAAATGTTATTCCTGCTCGGCCCGGTCAAAAGCGGCCTGAGCCCCGCGATAGTCCCCCAGGCCGCTGCGCGCTTGGCCGATGATGCGCCAGTTTTCACCCTGCAGAGTTCGGTTCCCAGCAGCAAAGCGGTTCGATTTGGCAGCCAAACTTTCCGCCTGCCGGTAAAGCCCCAAGTCAAGGCGTACCCGGGCCAGCTCCTGCCAAAGCAAGGCATTGTGCGGCTCGATGCGAAGCGCTCGTTCAAGACTGGCTCCGGCCTGTTCCAACTCTCCGGCCGCATTCTGGCTATGCGCCCGGTCGAGCAGCGCCACTACCGCCGAACTGCTCGATGCCACGGGACGGGGTCTGGTTGGCTGAACAACAGTACAGCCGACCAACATCAGAACCAGCAGCAAGGGGATAATCCGACGTAAAGCTATCACTTAAAGATCCTTTCAAACCAGCTTTTGATTGGATTGCCCTTAGAGCCCGGCCCGCAGGAAGCCGACTCGGTAGGCGCCGAGCCAGTGACAAAAGGCAGCTCAACGGCGTCGGGACAGCCAGCAGCACTGCGCAGACCCGACTTGGATTCAATCCAGACGTGTTCGATACTGTCCGGTATCGGCAGAATCAGCGGTTCAAGATCCAGCCCAACCATCATCTTTGCCCACACGGTCATCGCTCCGCTGGCCCCGGTTAATCCAGCCGGCTGATTATCGTCGCGACCGACCCAGACCACCCCCAGCCGATCACCACTAAAACCGGCAAACCAGCTATCCCGAAATTCGTCTGTGGTACCGGTCTTGCCGGCAAGATTCAGTTCTGCCGGCAAGTAACGATGCAGACCCCGAGCCGTGCCCTGCTGCACCACCTCCTGCAGGGCCACAGTTAACAGATAATTGGATGGCGCATCGACGACCTGCTCAACCTTGAGAGGGTAACGCTGCAACGGCTGTCCGGCAAAGGTCAACACCTCGCGAATAGCCCGCAGGGGAGTGCGAAAACCACCGCTGGCCAGAGTCTGATAGAATTGCGCCACCTCCAGGGGAGAAAAGGTGTCGGCACCGAGCAGGCTGGCGGCATACCCCGGCAGCTGCCGGTCGACACCGAGCCGCCCCAGATTGTCCAGCACCGATGGCACGCCGAGCTGCAAGCCGAGGCGGGCCGTCGAAACATTATAAGAATGAGCCAAAGCCGTATGCAAAGGCACGGGACCATGAAACTTTTTATCGTAATTCTGCGGCTGCCAGTCGTCGGTTCCGGGTTGTTGCAGCAACAACGGAGAATCGTCCAGCAGCGTAGCCAGGGTATAGCTTTGGGGTTGTTGCAAAGCGGTGAGAAAGACTACCGGCTTGATCAGCGAACCGATAGGGCGCTGAGCATCAAGAGCCCGGTTGAAGCCTTCGAAACGGGGATCGCGGCCTCCGACCACCGCCTGCACCTCTCCGTTCTGCACGTCGGTCATTAGCAGCGCGCCCTGCAGACTGTCGGCCGCAATACCGCGGCCCTGCTCCAGCCGTTTCAGCTGCTGACTCAGAGCCTTCTCGGCGGATCGTTGCACCCAGGGATCGAGAGTGGTGAAAATCTGTAAGCCTTCCGAGCGCAGATCTTCGTCACGGTAGTCACGACGCAACTGGCGATGCACTAAACTCAAAAAGGCCGGATAGGGCGAGATGCCCCGCGGCGGCCGGTCGACCACGCCCAACGGTGTGATACGGCCCGCCAACAGCTGCTGATCGGTGATGAAACGGGCCTCCGCCATCTCCCCTAGCACCAGATTGCGCCGACCCAGGGCCCGTTTCGGATGGCGTCGTGGGCTGTAATAGGTCGGCCCCTTGAGCATCCCCACCAGCAGAGCCGCTTCGGTTAAATCGATCTGCATCAGCGGTTTATCGAAAAAGAAGGAACTGGCCAGACCGAAACCGTGTATGGCCCGGTTGCCGTCCTGACCGAGATAGACCTCGTTAAGATACGTTTCGAGAATTTCCTCTTTGCTATAATGCACTTCAAGCAGCAGCGCCATGACCATTTCATTGAGCTTGCGCCGCACGGTCCGTTCAGAGCTGAGGAAGAAGTTTTTGACCAACTGCTGGGTCAGAGTACTGCCCCCCTGAACGCTCTTGCCGCTAACGGTCATAACCAGAGCTCGTGCAATACCCCGCGGGTCGATCCCTCGATGAGAATAAAAACGCACATCCTCCACCGCGATCAGAGCATCGACCAGAAGCTGCGGCACCTCATCAAGGCGCACCAGCACCCTATCCTCATTGTTCCCTGGATAGATGCCGCCGATCAGGGCCGGATCGAGGCGCAACAGTTCGATGGCAGCATTGTCCGCCCGCCCCTGCAGAGCCGTCACCCGGTCGCCAGCAAAGCTCACCCTTAGCGAACTCGATTCCTGAGGACCATCGCCATAGGTAAAAGGCCGCGTCACCAACTCCACCTGCTGATTACGCCATTGATAGCTGCCCGGCTCGCGAGGCGACGTAGCCTCCCGGTAGCCGAGTAACGCCAATTCAGCAACCAATTCCGATGGCGCCAATTTAAGCCCCGCATAGAGCTCCAAGGGGCGAGCATAGACCCGCGCCGGCAAGGCGAAACGCCGGCCTTCAAAGCGGGTGCGCACGGTAAAATCGAGATAAATAATATACAGAGCAGCCAGCAGCAGAACAACCAGCGAAGCCACCAGCAAAAACTTTCGTTTGGTCAGCCAGCGCCTATTTTTAGCGGTCTTTTTACGCCGGGATTTTTTGCCGAAACTCAGAAAACTGAAAGGTTTCAAGAGGACATTCCTTAGCTTGCATCTGTCAAGCCAGCGATTGATTTCTGACTTCATAAATATACATTCGCAAAAACATGCTGGATGGCTAAGCCATAATTGATCATCGACGAAGTATATGACGCATCACTTCCAACGGCAACTGCTATGCACTTCTAATTGAAGAATTTCTACCGGTAATCAGCTCAGCACAGCCTGATAGCAGCTGCCTAATCGAATCGCACCAAGACCGTCCCCCTCAAAACACCTTTTCCGAGGGGGCGTTGATATTTGCAAAATGATTGTTATACTTACCGAGCTTTTTATGAGCAGAACCATCGGCCGCGGTTCGTAAACGTGCCACTACTTAGTGCCTATGAACTTGCATCGCTGCATAAAACCACAGATAAATACACGATTATTGCCGCCCTAAAAAGTTGCCTTGCCATGTATAGATCGACCTGACACCAGCGGCAAGCTAACTGTATCTGAATCCAATGGGGATCCAAACGGCCCAGATTACAGACATAGAGGAATTCGGGAGAGAACTGATGCGTTTATTGATCGTAGACGATGAAAAGAACATCCGCCAGCTCTACGCCGCTGACCTGCAGGATGCTGGCTATCAAGTCGATACCGCCGAAAACAGTGCAACCGCGGTCGAATTACTCAATCGTCACACCTTCGATCTGGTTGTGCTCGACATTCACATGGGCAATGAAAGCGGTCTTGATATCCTGCAGGATATTGTCCAACAAAAAAAGGATTTACCGGTAATTCTCTGCAGTGCTTACAGCTGTTATAAAGAGGATTTTTCATCTTGGCTGGCAGACGGCTATGTCGTCAAAAGCTCGGACACCTCAACCCTAAAAGCTGAAATCGAACGGGTTCTGGCAAAGAGGGGCAGTCAAACCAACGGAGGAAATGCATGAAGGCAGTCATCATGGCTGGGGGCTTCGGCACCCGCATTCAACCACTCACCATCAACATGCCGAAACCGATGATTCCCCTGGTGAACCGGCCGATCATGCTGCATATTGTCGAACTGCTCAAAAAGCACGGCATCTCCGAACTCATCATGCTGCTCTATCATCAACCTGAAGTGATCAAGCACTACTTTGGTGATGGCAGCGAATACGGTGTGCGCATTACCTATGTCACCCCCCTGGAAGATCTGGGAACGGCCGGTGCAGTCAAGGCCGCCGCTCGCTACCTCGACGAACGTTTTATGCTCATCAGCGGCGACCTACTAACCGACTTCGACCTGTCGGCCATCGTCCGCTTTCATGAACAGCAGCAAGCCCAAGCCACCATCACCTTGACTCCGGTCACCGATCCTCTGCAATTCGGTGTGGTAATCACCGACAAGCAGGGCCGCATCACCCAATTTCTAGAGAAACCGGGTTGGGGGGAAGTCTTCTCCGACACCATCAATACCGGCATCTACGTCTTGGAACCCGAGGTTCTCGAGCTGATTCCCGAAGGTCAGAACCGTGACTGGTCAAAAGACATCTTTCCGCAGATGTTGGCCGATAAAGCGCCTCTGTTCGGCTGCAATCAGGTGGGCTACTGGGCTGACATCGGCAATACCGATGCTTACTTGGAAGCCAGCCAGGACATTTTGCGAGGCAAGGTAGAAGTCCATCTCGACGAAAGCCCAGCACCTGGGCTTGAGCGGATCTACCTCGGCGAAGAGACCCAGCTTAACGCTGAAGAACCGGCGTTGCTGGAAGGCATGGTCGTCATCGGAAGCAACACCCAAATCAAAGGCCGGGCTCGGCTGAAAAACTGCGTCATCGGCCGTAACTGCGTCATCGAAGAAGGTGTCGAGCTTGAAGACACCGTAGTCTGGGACAACGTCTACCTCAAACGGGACTGCCGCATTCAGGGAGCAGCTCTCTGTCACCGGATTAGCATGGGGCGCGGGGTGGTCATCGAAGAAAGAGCCATACTCGGCGACGACGCCACCGTTGGCGACGACGCCTTCATCAAAAAAGACGTTAAGGTCTGGCCCAACAAAATTATCGAAGGGGGCTCCATCGTCACCACCAACCTGATCTGGGGTGAAAAGTGGCGCAAAACTCTCTTCGAAGGGGCCCTGGTTCGGGGGCTGACCAACATTGAACTGACTCCGGAATTCTGCGCCAAACTCGGCGCCGCCTACGGCTCCACTCTGCCGCGAGGCTCCTATGTGCTGGCTGGCCGGGATGTGATCCGTGCATCGCGCATGCTCAAGCGGGCCTTCGTCGGCGGCCTGCTGTCGGCAGGTATCAACGTGCGGGATATCAAACGCATCCCCCTGCCCGTATTGCGTTACAAGCTCTGCACTTTTGGCGAAGTCGGCGGCGTGCACTTTCGCCAGGGGCGGGATGATCTGGCCGCTACAGAGATCGTCTTTCACGATGCCGATGGCATGGAGATCTCCTCGAGCATGGCCAAAGGTATCGAGCGGGTCTTTTTCAAGGAAAATTTCCGCCGCGTGCACTTCAGCGAACCCGGTACCATCAAGGAGATCCCGCAGATTTTCGACTACTATTGCGAGGGTTTTCAGCGCGCCCTCGACGGCGACCTGTTGCGGAGTACCGCGCCCAAGGTAGTCCTTGACCTCAATCACTCGCCGGCCGGCGAACTGCTGCCCAGACTGTTGACCCAGCTCGGCTGTCAGATCATCGAATTGAACTCCAACGTCGATGAGAGCGTTACCGGCAATTCACCCGAAGATATCGACCAGGCCCTGGATCAGCTGTCCCGCATCGTTACTAGCCTCGGGGCCACCGTCGGCTGTTGGATCTGTCCCTCCGGAGAACAGCTGCGGGTGGTCGATGAAACCGGCAGCATTCTGTCCGAAATCGATCTGCTCAACTGCGTCGCAGCCCTGGTCTGTCGGGCCGAGCGCGGCGGAGCACTGGTCATGCCGGTGGCAGCTCCCGAGACGGTAGAGCAACTGGCCAGCGACTGGGGCATGACGGTGAAACGCACCAAAAACAACGCCCGATCTCTGGTCGAAGCGGGCAGTGAACGGCAGGTGAAGCTCGTGGCGGCCATGGACGGCCGACTTTCCTTTCCGCCCTTTCAGGCCCATTTCGACGGCCTGTTCAGCATCGCCAAGATCCTCGAACTGCTAGCTCGCACCGAGCAGACCCTGGGCGGCATTCGCCATAGCCTGCCGGCGCGCAGCTATCGCCAAACCCAGGTCCCTTGTTCCTGGGAACTCAAAGGTGGCCTGATGCGCAAGCTGAGTGAACATTCCGTCGATCTTGAGGCATCGTTCCTCGACGGAGTCAAAGTGCGCATTGACGACGACTGGGTGCTGGTCCTTCCCGACCAGCATAGGCCGATCATGCACATTATTGCCGAATCGGCCATTGCCAATCGAGCCGACGCCCTGCTGGAAATCTATTGCCAGCACATTGAGGAGTGGAAACAGGAACTTCTGAAAGCCTAGTGTCCATCCAGAGTTTCAGGATGGACACAGTACAGTTTTCATATGGGAAACGAGTAATTTCCCCCAAGGTCAAGGAAATCAAGCGCTTGCGCGGAGGCGTAGCTGTTTACGCCGCACCATTCCGCAGGACAGTGGAATGGGACATCCTCTGGCTGCCCGAAGGGCGAGGCCCAGGGATGGCCCGAGTCACAAGTAAGCGTGTGGATTGACGCTGAGATTGGGGGAAAGGGCCGTTTCCGGATGAAAACTAGCCTGACCAGCGGTGTCCGGAGGTACGATGCAAGCCCTGCAAGTAGCCCTGATCTGGCATATGCACCAGCCCGACTATCGCGAGCCGGCGAGCGGTCGGCCCCTGTTGCCCTGGACCTATCTGCATGCCGTCAAGGACTACAGCGAAATGCTGCGGACCGCGATGGAGGTACCGGGTACCCGATTGACCTTCAACCTGGTGCCGACCCTGCTGGAACAGTTGGCGGACTATCAGACCGGCCGGGCAAAGGATGTATGGCTGGAAGCCGCACGCAAGGATCCTCTGGAAATGACGGCCGAGGAGCGCACCTTCGCGGTGAGCTCCTTTTTTTCCGTTCATTACGAACGGCATATCCGCCCCCATGGCCGCTATCGCGAACTGGCCCGACTGCGGGGTGAGGACAGCGGTCCGGCGGTGGCCAAGCGTTTTCAGACACAGGACCTACGTGATTTGCAGGTCTGGTTTCTGCTGGCGTGGTCCGGGCATTACCTGCGCCGAGAATCAACCACCGTAAGGGCGCTGTTGCACAAAGGCGCGGCTTTTAGCGAAGAAGATAAACGAGCTCTGCTCGACTGTTACGACCAGATAGTGACCGGTGTACTAGAAGCCTTTCGGCAGGCTGAACAGAGCGGCGCCGTGGAACTCTCGATCAGTCCCTATGCCCACCCCATCCTGCCACTGCTGTGTGACTGCGAGGTGGCGCGAAGCACCCGCAAGGATGCGATATTGCCGACGCAACTCTTTCGTTTTCCCGAGGACGCCCGACAGCAGGTGCGCTACGGCCAGCAGGTAGCGGCACGCCACCTTGGCGAACAACCGCGCGGGATGTGGCCGGCGGAAGGGGCGGTCAGCGCTGCGGCTTTGACCATCCTGCAACAAGAAGGGGCTCTGTGGGCAGCCTCTGACGAGGCAATTCTGGCCAACAGCCTGACCGACGGCCTGCGGGATCGGAACCAGCTCTATCGCCCCTACCAATACCAGGGGCTGCCGCTGCTGTTTCGCGACCGGGAACTCTCCGACCGTATAGGTTTCGACTATGCCCGCTGGGATCCCCGGCTGGCGGCCGAGGATCTGCTGGAACGCCTGCGGGTCATTGGCCAACAGACGCCGGGCGGCCTGGTGTCCCTGATTCTGGATGGTGAAAATTGCTGGGAAAGCTACGCCGATAACGGCTACCCTTTTCTGCAGGCCCTCTATCACGGCCTGCAGAAGGATGCCTTGCTGCAGATGGTGACCGTCGGTGAAGCCTTAACCGGCCGAGAAACAACAGACCTACCCCGACTGGCAGCGGGGTCCTGGATTAACGGCGACTTCGACGTCTGGATCGGCCACAGCGAGGAGAACACCGCCTGGCAATGGCTGCACCGGGCACGGCGGGAAACCATCACCGAGGAAATCGAACAGAGCGCTGGGCAGGATCTGCCCGAGCCGCTACTACATCTGCTGCGGGCCGAAGGAAGCGACTGGTTTTGGTGGTTTGGCGACCATCACCCTACCGCCCAGGCAGAAACCTTTGATGGCCTGTTCCGCCAGCACCTGCAGGCTCTGTACCGCAGCGTCGGTCTGGCCGTACCCGATTATCTGCACCATGCTATCAAGGCCCCGCTGCGTCACAGTCGCGTTCATGAACCCCTGGCGTTGATCAGTCCACAGATCGATGGCCGGGTCAGCGACTATTTCGAGTGGCTGGCGGCCGGTAGCGTCGAACTGCAATCTGGCGGCGCTATGCACGCCACCGGGAAGGAGTTGACCGGACTTTTTTTCGGCTATGATGAGCAGCGTTTTTACCTGCGGATCGACTTCGGCACCTGGCAAGAAGAGTTGGCCGCCGAGGATGCGGTGCTGGAGATCCATTTTTCTGGCCAGAACGATCTACGAATACACTTTGTCCCCGCCGACGGCCAACTGACCATCAGGGACGGCGGCGGCCAGGAATTGGTCTCTGCGGCCCAAGCAGCCTACCAATCGATTTTCGAGCTGGCTCTGAATCTGGAGTCCATGGGTCTGGCAGTCAAAGATGGATTTGAGTTATTCTGCAAGCTGCATCGAGCGGGCCACGAAACAGCCCGCTGGCCCGACCAGGGGTCCATCCGACTCATCTATCGGGGCGCCGATCTGGAAACGCAACACTGGTTCGTCTAACCAGCGACCGGCAAACTGGGCTTTTTAGCAAACTACTAGAAGGAGATATACCGTGTCCGAAATGCGCTGGGACCCGATGCAGAACATCTGGGTTGCCGTGGCCGATAGACGGGGCCGGGGCCCCCAGGATTTTTTTATGGAGCGTCAGAAACTGACCACCACCGCCTGTCCTTTCTGCTATGGCCAGGAAAGCAAGACCCCCGCTGAAATCTTTGCCCTGCGCCCCGACGGCAGTCCACCCAATCAACCGGGCTGGCGGGTGCGGGTCGTGCCGAATAAATATCCCATGCTCGGCATCGAAGGGGACCTGGCCCATCGCGGCGAAGGATTGTACGATGCCATGAACGGCATCGGCGCCCATGAGGTGATTATTGAAACCCCGGACCATGAGCGAAGTACTGCCGACCTCTCCGCCACAGAACTGACCGACGTGCTGCACGCCGTGCAGACACGATTGATTGATCTGCGCCGGGACCATCGTTTCCGTTATATTCTGCCCTTCAAGAGCCACGGTCTGGAAGCCGGCGCCACCATCCCCCATTCCTATACACAGATTCTGGCCCTGCCGATTATTCCCCCGGAAGTGCGAACCTCCCTGAAGGCCAGCAAAAATTATTTTGCCCTCAAGGATCGCTGTCTGCTCTGCGACATTCTCGCCCAGGAGATCGCCGACGGTCGCCGCATTGTACGCAACGACGGCGAATTTCTGGCCTTTGCTCCCTATGCGGCGCGGCGCCCCTTCGAGATCATGATCGCCCCGCAACAGCACGGCCACGATTTCGCCCAACTTGACCATGGCGGTCTGACCCGCCTGGCCGAAACCCTCGGCGACCTGCTGCGCCGCCAACGCCAGGTGCTGCGCGATCCGGCCTACAACTTTGTACTGTACAGCGCCCCACCGCCTCACCGTCGACCGGGCAAACCCCATTTCTGGACTTCCCTGGTCTACGATTACCACTGGCATATCGAACTGGCGCCGCGCCTGGCCCGCCCCATCGGCCTGGAATGGGGTAGCGGCTTTTACTGCAATCCCACCGCACCAGAAGAAGCGGCCGCGTTTCTCCGTCACGCCCCCTTGAACCTTACTCCCTGAGCTATCGGATCCGCCATGCCTTCTGTTTCAATTGACCAAATTTCCTATTTTCCCCTTTCGGTGCCCTTTTCCGCCCTGGCCCGGCAACGCTACGAGCTAGTCCTCGAACCGCCCCGTCCCACCTCCGCCGAAAGCCTCTATTATCTGCGTTTGGCGGGCGCCAACCTACCGACCACCGTCGGTGGCGGGGCACAACTTAACCTGCTGGCGAAACTGAACCGCGCCCTGCGCAAGATCGGCGAACGGTTTCTTGAAGAACGGGTCCTCGCGGGGTGCAGCTTTGACCAGGCCCAACTGCAGCCCGGCCTGCAAGCTCTGCTAGAGCTGTTTCCGCCACAAACAGTATTGCGCGGCGAATCTTCGGCGGCGTATCTGACTGTCGGCACGAACAGCCATCGGCAGACCCTGCTGGAGCTGTTTCTGCTCGCCCTGCAAAATGACAATCCGGCCACTGCGGACCTACGCTCGCTGTTCGATGATAAAGAACTGCAACAGCGCTGCAGCTATCGCCAGCTGCTAACCCGGCTCGACTCTCTGCTGACCGATGAGTCGGCATCGGGCGCTTTGGGGGATTCCCTGACCGCCCTGCTGTGGGCGCCCATCAAGGCTGCGCCCCATTCCCTGGCCGAGCAACTGAACTACGTGCACAGCCACTGGGCGGAGTTTTTACCGGCGGACCTGCTGCTCTCCATCGACAGTGCCTTCGATGTGCTGGCCAGCGAAGAACAGCCACGGGGCTGGGGGCCAACCCAGGTGCCAGTGCCCCACTATCCTGCTGCCACCACTATTGAACCCGAAGCCGAGCGTTTCTCCCCCGATACGGACTGGATGCCCCGAACGGTACTGATCGCCAAAACAATCTACGTCTGGCTCGACCAGCTCTCCCGCCAATACGGTCGGCCCATTCAGCGCCTGTCTGAGATTCCCGATGAAGAGATCGATCTACTGGTACAGCGTGGCTTCACGGCCCTGTGGCTGATCGGCCTTTGGGAGCGCTCTCCAGCCTCAAAACAGATTAAACGCATCATGGGCAACCCCGAAGCCGAGGCGTCGGCCTATTCCCTCTACGACTACACCGTCGCTGACGATCTTGGTGGCCAGCAGGGTCTGGATGACCTCAACAATCGCTGTCAGCAGCGAGGCCTGCGCCTGGCTTGCGACGTGGTACCCAACCATACCGGCATCGCCTCCCGCTGGATGGAGGAACATCCCGACTGGTTCGTGCAGCTCGACTATCCGCCTTTTCCCTGTTACCGCTTCGACGGCCCCGACCTGTCCAGCCGGGACGACGTCACCCTGCAGATCGAGAACGGTTACTTCGACCACAGCGATGCGGCGGTGGTGTTCAAGCACAGTGATCGGGCCAGCGGCCAGGTCCGCTACATCTACCACGGCAACGACGGCACCCACACCCCCTGGAACGATACCGCCCAGCTTAATTTCATGCTGGCCGAAGTGCGCGAAGCGATGATTCAGACCATCCTGCAGGTGGCCCGCACCTTCAAGGTGATCCGCTTTGACGCGGCCATGACCTTGGCTAAAAAGCACTACCAACGCCTTTGGTTTCCTCGCCCCGGCGGCGGCGCCGGGATCCCTTCGAGGGCCGAGCACTGGATGGAGGCTGAGGAATTCGAGCGGGTCTTTCCCGTGGAGTTCTGGCGCGAAGTAGTCGACCGGGTAGCCGCCGAGGTCCCCGACACCCTGCTGTTGGCCGAGGCCTTCTGGTTGATGGAGGGATTCTTCGTTCGCACCTTGGGCATGCACCGGGTCTACAACAGCGCCTTCATGCATATGCTCAAGAACGAGGACAACGGCAAATACCAGCAACTGCTGCGCAACACCCTGGAGTTCAATCCTGAAATTCTCAAACGCTTTGTTAATTTCATGAACAATCCCGATGAAGCGACCGCCGTAGAGCAATTCGGCCGAGGGGATAAATACTTTGGAGTGGCCGTCATGCTGGTGACCCTGCCCGGCCTGCCCATGTTCGGCCACGGCCAGGTCGAAGGTTTTGCAGAAAAGTACGGCATGGAGTACCGCCGGGCCTACTGGGAAGAAAACGTCGATGAAGGTTTCGTCACCCATCACGAAACCCAAATCTCTCCCCTGTTGCACCAACGCTACCTGTTCAGCGAAGCCGAGCTCTTTGAACTCTATCCCTTCGAGGGGGGCCAAGGGCTCAATGACGACGTCTTCGCCTATTCCAACGGCTGTGGCCAGCAGCGGGCGCTGGTGGTCTATCACAACCGGCACGGAGAAGCCGCCGGCTGGATTCGCCACAGCGTGCCCAAATCCCGGCCGACCGCTGACCAAGACCCGCAGCCATCGGCCACCACCTTGGCCGCCGCTCTCGGGGTCAACAGCGACAGCCAGCACTACTATCGCTTTCGCGACCAGCACAGCGGGCAGCACTATCTACGCTCCGGTGCTGAGCTGAACGAACAGGGGCTGTTCTTGCAGCTGGGGAGCTACCAGTACCAGGTATTTGTAGATTTTTGCGAGCTGATCGATACGGATGGCAGCTGGGGCCGTTTACGCCAGAAGCTCGGCGGACAGCCGGTAAACGATCTGGATCTGGAGCTCAAGCGGCTTCACTTGGAGCCCCTATTGAGGGCCTTTGATCGGTTGCTGCAACAGCCACTGCTGGCTGAGCTGAAGCCGCAACCGGCCAGCGATAAACGGGCCAGTCCCCAGAACAAGGTGGATGCCAAAGAGCTGCTGGCGACCTTTGAGGCGTTCATCCACCAATTACAACCGTTGGCCGCACCGCAAGGCGACAGCACAGAACTGGTGGCACGGTTGACTGCAGAGCTGCAGGCATTACAGGATTTGTCGGCACACGCCGGCAAATCCACCCAGCCTAAAATTCGCAGCGAACTACAGCACATATTGACCGGACCACTGAGCCGAATACTCCCGATCTATCTGCTGCTCCATTACCTCAGCGATCTAGACCCCGGCGACGGCAGCCCGGCCCGTACCGCAGCCTGGCTCGATGACTTTCTGCTGCGCGAGCCCTTAGGCCGCCTACTGAGCTATGAAGATCAGTTGCTGTTGATCGCCCTGATCCGTTGCCAAGCTCCGTTACCCAAAGAAAATCCGCTGTCCACCCTGCTCGACGATGAAGCGGTGCGCGCCTGCCTCAAGGTACACGACTACGAGGGCCACCAATGGCTGTGCGGCGAGGCCCTCACCGAACTGGTCCTTGGTCTGTTCGCTACTGCGTCCCTGAGCGCTGCCTGTGTCGAGACCGGCCCTCCCCTGGACTTGTGCCTGGAGCAGCTATGGCAGCAGGGGCAACAACTGATCGCTGCGGGAGAACAGGCAGGTTATCGTCTTGACCGGCTACAAATCCCGCGGTAAATTCTTTTTCAATTGCGTTTATTTTAAGAGGTCCATTGATGAACATACTGCTGGTCGCTTCCGAAGTGGCCCCCTTTGCCAAAACCGGTGGACTAGCCGATGTCGCCGGCGCTCTGCCCCAAGCCCTGGCGCACCTCGGCCACGACGTGCGCATCGTCATGCCCTATTACCACAGCATCAGCGAAAAGCCCTTCGTCACTAAACGGCTGAAGGTGACTGTCGTAGTGGAGATCGCCGGCATTAAGCGCAGCGTTGGCTTTTTCCAGGGGAAGTTGGGAGAGGTGCCCGTCTATTTTCTCGACTATCCCGAGTTTTTTCAGCGCCAGGGCCTCTACGGTACAGCCTCTGGAGACTACCCCGACAATGCCCAGCGTTTCGGTCTCTTTTGCCGGGCGGTGCTCGAAGCCCTGCCGCAGCTCAAGTTTCGTCCCGACGTGCTGCACCTTAACGATTGGCAGACCGGGCTGATTCCGGTACTGCTGCGCAGCGAACGGGCGGCCGACCCCTTTTACGCTCGGACCGGCACCGTGATGACCATTCACAACCTCGGCTACTAGGGGCTGTTCCCTGCGGAAACCCTGACCGAACTCGGTCTCGATCCCGGCCTCTTTCACATGGAAGGCCTGGAATACTACGACCAGCTGTCCTTTCTTAAAGGGGGGCTGTTCTTCTCCGACCTGATTACCACCGTCTCACCGAGCTACTGCCGGGAGATTCAAACCCCCGCATTCGGCCACGGCTTCGAAGGCATTCTGCGCAAACGGCGCCGTGAGCTGGTCGGTATTCTTAACGGCATCGATTGCCAACAGTGGAATCCGGCGCAAGATACCGCATTGCACAGCCCCTATAGCGCAACAGAACCGGCGGGCAAGGCCCAGAACAAGCTGGACCTGCAGCATCAACTCGGCCTGGCCAGAGATAGCCACCGGCCGATACTGGCCATGGTCACCCGCCTCGCTACCCAGAAAGGCCTCGATATTCTAGAGGCTGCCTGGCCCCAGCTGATTAAACGGCCTCTGCAGTTTGTGTTGCTCGGCGATGGCGAGGAAAAGTATATGACCTTCTTCCGCCGCCTGCAGGACCAGCATCCAGAGCAGGTCTCCATCACCCTGAGCTTTGACGACACCCTGGCCCGGCGCATCTACGCCGGCAGCGACCTGTTTCTGATGCCAAGTCATTACGAACCCTGCGGTCTCGGCCAGCTCATTGCCCTGCGATACGGAGCCATCCCCCTGGTACGGCGCACCGGCGGCCTAGCCGATACGGTCTTCGACGCCGACAAAAACCCGCAGGGCAACGGCTTCGTCTTCATGGCCCCAACCGCCAAAGCCCTGCTAAGGACCCTCGATCGGGCGCTGAAACGCTATCGTGACCACGACGACTGGGCGCAACTGGTGCCGCGGGCCATGGCCGGAGACTTTTCCTGGGAACAGTCGGCCCAGCGCTATGTAGCGGTTTATCAACGAGCGCAGGAGGCTAAAGGTGGGTGAATCCGTGCAACAGGCCGAAACAGAGCAGCAAGACCCGTCACAAGAGCTAAACGACGAAATGGAGCAGCTGCGACGGGATATCGCCCGGCAAATCCGCTCCAATTCGCGCTTTCTAGAAAACTTTCTAGAGGAAGATTTTTCGGAAGAAGAGACGGGATAAGCTGCTTCCTCAATTCAGCCGAGCCAGGGGGTTGTCGACTTTCCAGTAGAGTTCCTGCATGGACACCAGTTTGTTGACGAAAAGGTAGATGGAGCGGGCAGCGTTGATGCTTCAGGGTTCAGGCTAAACGGTCAGCCGGTTGATTCAAGATCACCAGCGTGTCCTATCAATCCCTAGGCAAAGCAGGTCACAGACTTCTGGGACAACATATAGGAAAGGCCCAACCTGAGGAATCAGGCGGGCCTTTTAAGTATTTCAGAAATTGTAACTTTGGGGACCCCCTACCTTGCAACTGCTTATTCGATAGGGATGTCTATGGGAACATCAATCATCTCCACCCAGAAAGTACTTCCGCCGCCAGGGGTTTCTTCTACCCAGGCTCGTCCTTCAAAAAGTCTAGCAACCTTCTGTACCGTGGCCAGGCCAATCCCGGTCCCTTTTTCATTTTTTCCTGTTGTGCCTCGGTAGAATACCTCAAAGATGCGACTGCGCTCTTCTATCGGGATGCCCGGGCCGTAATCGCGAACGTAGAGTCGCACCGTCTCGCCCTTTCTTTCGCCTCCCACCTCAATAACGTCTCCCGGCTTACACCCGTATCGTATTGCGTTTCCTATAAGATTTTGGAAAACCTGAGCCAATAGTGTCCTCGGCACCCGCAGAGTTGGCAGGGCACCGATCGCCACAGCCGCCCCGGCCTCGGTGACTATCTCGGCAAGTCCGCAGACCACATCACTGACGACCTCTCCAGTGTTCAACGGTTCGGCTGGCTGCTCGATTTGTCCAATCTTGGCCAAGACGAGAAGATCCTCCATCAACTCCACCATTCTTATCCCTGAGTCATAGATTAAGGACAGGGAGTTAAGCTCCTGCTCATCCAGTCGATCTCGTAAACTTTTTTGCAAAAGGTCAGCGTAGCCAAGAATGACGGTCAAGGGAGTGCGAAGGTCATGACTGACGGTATAGGTGAAGGTTTCCAACTCCCCGTTAGCCGCCCTCAATCTTTCTTCGCTTTGACGCAAGTCACTCTCTGCTTTTTTTCGATCCGTGATGTCGTGTACGATCGAATAAAGCAGGTTTTTGCCACGGATGGTATGTGAACTACTGAAAACTTCCACATCACGGATTGTTCCGTTGGCAAGTCGGTGGCGAAACTGAAAACAGCGCCGTTGTTCCGAGCTGACCCTGTCCATTGCCTGAAAAACTTGGTCGGGGGGCAGGATGTTAAGATCAAAAATCTTTATATGGGTCAGTTCCTCCTTGCTATAGCCATAGAAGGAACATGCGGCCAAGTTGGCATCCACAATGGCAGCGGTCTCCGGGTCTATGAAAATCATGGCCGCGCAATTCTTCTCAAAAAAAGCGCGATATTGTTGATCTCGTTCCTCTGTCAAGTTGCGTTCGGTGATGTCCTCGTAGGTGCCAAGAATGCCGATCACCTGGCCTTTGCCATTGCGCAAAGGGATCTTGTTGGTGTCTACCAATACTTGCTTACCACTTGCCTGGAGCTGTGACTCGGCGATATGAAGCTCGGGTGTCTCGGATTCAATCACCCGGTGGTCGCACTCCCGGTAGAAATCGGCTTCTTCCTTTGTCCAGGGCAAGTCATAGTCGGTTTTGCCGACCAGGTCCTGGGGGGTCTCAACCCCCGCGGCCCGAGCGAAGTTGCGATTACAACCGAGGTAGATGGAATCACGATCTTTCCAGAAGACGTACTGGGGGATATAGTCAAGGACCAGCTGCAGCATTTGCTGCGACTCCCGTAACTGGCCCTCGGCCTCCTCGCGCAGCATAATATCCTGTTGCAGGCATAGGTTTGCCCGATTCAGTTCGGTTGTTCGTTCGGCTACCAACTCTTCGAGATGATCTTTGTATCTTTTAAGCGTTGTCTCGGTGAGCTTGCGCTCGATAATTTCATGATTCAACTCATCGCGTGAAGCTGTCACCTCTTTAAGGTTGACCACCATCTGGTTGAAGGAACGGGAAAGCTAGCCGATTTCATCCTGGCCAGTGACATTGAGCTGCAAGTCGAGTTGCCCCTGGCCAATACGATCAAAAATGGCCACAGCCTCATCCAGCGGCCGGACAATGCCACGGGTGACATAATAGCCTATCAGCAGCGACAGGACGATAACGACCGCCGCTACCCAGGCAATCCATTCGATCATATGCGCCAAGGGACTGGCCATGCGCTGCTGAATTTGGGCATAGTCATCGTTGTAAGCGGTGACCATAATGACCCAGTCCCAAGGCTCGAAGTAGGCAATAGATGCGCTCTTGCGCCGCGGTTGGGTCTCACCAGGGTTTTGCCAGGGGTATTTATAATACAGGGTGGGGGTCACCTTGTCGGGCTGATCGCTGCCAAGGCTGGGCGCCTTGTCGATAACCAACCGAAAAGACTTGAGACTGGGGTCATCGCCTTTAAAAACATCTTCTCCGTCCCGCTGGCCGCCCTTGGAAATGAGGTACTTTCCGCGCTGCTCGCCCTGTGCCCCAATAACTGCCACATAGCCGCTCTTGCCGATGACGATATCCTGAATAACGCGCCTCAAGCTAGCGACACTCTCATGCTTCTTACCCACGTACAGGGCGCCGACTACCCTACTGCCGCTGGCATCCCAGAGTGGCTGATAACCGGTCTGATACCAGTCATTTACTACATAGGCGCGGCCGGAAAAAACTTCCCCCCGCAACAGAGTTTCGATCACCGGATTGGGTGAACCGTCAGGGTTGAAGCGGGGAATATAGGTACCTATGGCGCGACTGCCGTCCAGACTGGGAACCGTGGTGGCGACCCGCAGCATATCCCCGGCTTCGTTAATGCGCTGAAATACGGTACAGGTCATCCCTTGCAGCTCAGAAACCTCGTCAACGAGAGGGGTCGGCACGGTCGAATCCGTATTGTGCCCAAGCCAATGACCGTTGTATTTCACCTTTGGCAAAACCACCCGATGGCTTTCGCCGGAAAATTGATTGACCGCCTGCCAAGTGAAGGAATCAGGGCCGTTGAAATCTAAATGTCCCCGGCGAACACCGAGTTCCATGGCCACCTTCAGGCCATGAGCGAGCATCTGATCCAGAGATTCTTCTATGGCCCGGCACATGATATATACATCCTGGGCCACTCTTTTGGTTTCGCTACGCACGAACTGCTCGACTTCCGTGCCGACATTCCGCTCTAAAATCTTTTTCTGATATAATGCGACGCCGAAAATGGAGGCAGCAGCCAAAAGGACCAACAGCATCGCCATCCCGGTTATTTTTGTCCTGATCTTCATACGGCATCCTTGTTGTGAATCACCGACTAAGTTACTGCTCGACTACTGTAAGACACCCTGGATTCAATTCATAAGTGCAACTCTATTTGTTTGGTTTGAAGGATAAGCGACGAGTCGCTCACTGCTTCCTTTGTCGACCAAAGTCAGAGAATCACGATGAGTCCACACCGTTTACTCGAAGTAAAAAAAACGAAATATAGCGCGTCCGGTCCCTTGAAGACAAGCTTGGCGTTATGCAGGCTGACTATTTTTCAGCAGTTTTATTGTGTCTTTTGAGGTGGATGGCCCTGTTTTACTAGATAACTTTCATATGTGCGACTCAACGAAGGCAGAAATGTGCAACATATTGTTCTAGGTTGTTTACAGCGGTCAGGTGAGGTTGAAAACTAGATTTTTATGACTCCTGATCTATCAGACACTATACTCAACAAACGACCTCACGTCAGGTTGTGCTTTCCACTGAATATTCGGTATGCTGATAGTGTAGGTATCTCAACTGGCGGATTTTGCGAGCGCATTAAAGATGCCTGCCAACCAAAACACAACCTGCACGAACAGGAGTCGGTCATGGAAAACTTATGCGAATTAACGTGCGAGGCCTGTCGAAAAGGCGCCCCCCGGGCCACTTCGGATGAGATCGCGCAGTTTCGGCCGCAGATTCCCGAGTGGGAGATTCTGACCGTCTGCGGCATTGAGGTGCTGAGTCGAGCCTACAAGTTCGGCAACTTTGCCGAGGCCCTAGCCTTTACTAACCGCGTGGGCGAACTGGCCGAGGCCGAGGGGCATCATCCGGAGATTCTTACTGAATGGGGCAAGGTGACGGTGCGGTGGTATACACGCAAGATCAAGGGCCTGCACCGCAACGACCTGATCATGGCCGCCAAGACCGATGCCCTGCTGATCTGAAAAGGGTTTATCATCCAACGCGAACAATAAAAAAGGCTGTCGTTGGACGGCCTTTTTTTCGTATCTATCTATGATTCAGAGCGCCGATCAGGCGTCGGATGGCTCGTTGAATTCGAAGCC
>JAIOSZ010000151.1 GCA_021107335.1 Desulfuromonadaceae bacterium
AATTTCCTGGTTTTCTTTTTCACATGATGTCCCTGGATCTGCAGTGTCGGGCTCCTATCGGTTTTATGGGCCGTTTTCTGCTCGAAAAGAGCGGTGAGCAGGCCGGGCTGTTGTCCCTCAAAAATGGCGGAAGTATCTTTATCGTCGATTGCGTGCGCATGTTCTGTCTGGAGCTGGAGAAATCAGAACTTCCCACCCTTGAGCGGCTCAAGGTGTTGGTCGAGATGAATGTTTTCGATGCCGAGACTGCCGACC
The DNA here is from genome assembly GCA_021107335.1 of Desulfuromonadaceae bacterium. Classification (GTDB taxonomy): domain Bacteria; phylum Desulfobacterota; class Desulfuromonadia; order Desulfuromonadales; family Syntrophotaleaceae; genus Syntrophotalea_A. Next base: position 256 of record JAIOSZ010000151.1, read on the forward strand.
ATGTGCGGGCCGCCTTTGAGGCCTTGGTCTACCTGCGCCTGCGTAACGAAATTGCCCTGGTTGAGGCGGGCTTGGAGCCAAGCCACTATCTTGATCCCCAGGCCCTGCCTAAAAATGAACAGGAACTACTCAAAGGAGCGTTGCATGCGGTTAAGAAACTGCAGGACTCCGCTCGCCGTCACTTCGCTAAAACCCCCTTTTAGTACCCTTCTCTAGTGCTTTTGCTCGCTTTTCTCAGCATCTCTCTGTCTGTAGATAAGAAAATTTTCTATTGACTTCTATGGTCAAGGCCGTATCATGTCCGGGTTATTTACAGTCGGGTTGTTTACAGACATTTGTTTGTTTGCGGCTATAATTGTTACCAACCCGCAGCAAGGACTCGGTTCGGCCGGCCTTGCATAGCGTAGCATGCAACACCTTGTTTCACTGATCGCGCAGCAGTGTTGTTATCCGCAAGCGGCTCTCCCTCGGGCCGCAAACCAGAATGAGAGGAGGTGGAGAGTAGTTAATCCCTTATGGGGACCCATGCGGAACGTCACTTGGTGCGCGCCGCCATTTTTTTGAGCTCATTGTACCGCTCTTTGTGTTTAGGAGAGAAAAGACTAGTAAAGGAGTAGCAACTATGGGACACGGACCAGCAGTAAAACTGGGCAAGGATTATGCGTCTAGTTATAAGACCACGCTTGGCATTAGAATGTTCATCGTTTACACCATTGTTTATGCTATTTTTGTAGGTATCAACTCCGTTAACCCGGCAATGATGGAAACTATCGTTTTGGGCCAGACTCTGGCCGTCGTCTACGGTTTCGGTTTGATTTTTTTGGCTTTCGTCATGGCGATCGTCTACAACCACTTCTGCACCGCTGCAGAAGCACGGATGAATAAATAGGGGGCGCCACCAATGATTTATACTCAATCTCCGTTGGCAATCGCCCTGTTCGTCGCTTTCGTCCTCTTTGTGCTGGGCCTCTCTTTCTACCTGGCCCGTCGTACCACCTCCTCCGAAGGTTACTACGCTGCCGGCGGAAACATTCACTGGTTCGTCAACGGCATCGCTTTTGCCGGCGACTATCTCTCTGCCGCATCCTTTCTGGGTATTTGCGGCATGATCGCGACCGCCGGTTACGACGGCTTCCTCTACTCCATCGGTTATCTGGCCGGTTGGATGGTAGCCTTGTTCCTGGTCGCCGAGCCGATGAAACGCCTTGGTAAGTACACCTTTACCGACGCTCTTGACTCCAAGTTCAACTCCAAAGGTATTCAGCTCGCCGCCGCTATCTCCACCCTCATAGTGTCGATCTTCTACCTGATTCCGCAAATGGTCGGTGCTGGCGTTTTGGTCCAGCCGTTGCTCGGTCTGCCCCACTACGTTGGTGTTATCATCGTCGGCATCGTCGTTACTCTGATCGTTGCTACCGCCGGTATGGCCTCTACCACCTATGTTCAGTTCATGAAGGGTGGCCTGCTGCTGATTTGTTCCACCATCCTGGTAATCGGTATCCTCGGTCGCGGCCTTTCTACCGACCCCAATCAGGGCGACACTAAACCCTATCATGACTTCCAGACCATCACGGCCAGCGTGGCCGGCGACGGTTCTTTACTGCTTTCCGATGCTTCCTACAGTGCCCCTGCCGACTGGCAGTCAGGTCACTACGGTGAGGCCGGTTTTGTTAAGCTGACCAAAGAAGGCGTCGAGACCATCTGGCAGTTCAAGCCATCGGCTACAGGTTTCAATCTGGAAGAGACCCTGTTTGTTACCACCCTCGCCGACGGTACCAAGCTCTTCAATGGTGGGAGCAAGGAAGAAGGCAAGTTCTTCCCCGTTGGTCATATCAAGGAACTTAAGATTGACGGCGTCGAAGTCGCAGAAACCGGCGCAGTTGGTCCCTTGGCTTTCCTTAAGGCCGTCAAAGAATCCACCGTGGTGCTTTGGGGTAAGCAATATGTCAAGAACGACGATGGCGGCAAGACCCTCATCTACTACCAGAAGCCGACCACCGGTACCCGTATCCTGCGTCCCGGCCTGAAGTTCAAGGTCGACAACGCTTCCGGTACTGACAAGTTCAACTTTATCTCGCTGATGCTGGCCCTGTTCTGCGGTACTGCGGCGCTGCCCCATATCCTGATTCGTTACTACACCGTACCGAGCCAGGCCGCGGCCCGTAAGTCGACCCTGGTGGCGATCGCTTCCATCGGCTTCTTCTATGTACTGACCCTGTTCATGGGCATTGGCGCCATGACCAACGGCGTTATCAACCTCACAGACAACAACATGTCAGCTCCGTTGGTGGCTCTATCCTTCGGCGTTATATTATTCTCAATTATTTCGTCGATTGCCTTTGCTACCGTACTTGGTACCGTATCCGGTCTGATCGTCGCTGCTTCCGGCGCCGTTGCTCATGACCTGATGTCCAACTTCCTCGGTATCAAAATGACCGATGGCGGCATGGTTATGGCCGGTAAGATGTCCGCGGTTGTAGTCGGTATTATCGCCATTTATCTGGGCATCGTTTTCGAAGGAATGAACGTTTCCTTCTTGGTCGGCTGGGCCTTTGCCGTGGCTGCTTCGGCTAACTTGCCGGCGATTCTCATGTTGTTGTTCTGGAAGAAAACGACGGCTCCGGGTATCACCGCTTCGATCCTTGTCGGTCTGGTATCGGTCTTAGGCCTGATCCTGCTTTCCCCCGACATGTGGGTTCGTTACGGCCTGCTGCCCCAGGATGCGCCGGTTGCTTTCAACAGCCCGGCCCTGATTTCCGTTCCGCTGAGCTTTATCGCTCTGGTAGTGGTTTCCCTGATGACCCAGAACTCGATGCCAGCACCCGTCGAGGACTGAGGGGGCTGAAACCCGATATTGCCTGAAATGCTCTACTTGCGGGGTCGCCTTCTGGCGACCCCGCCTTTTAGTAGCTTCACCAATTAATTTGTTGTCGGGTCTAATTAGCAAATCATGTTATGTTGCTGAAGAACTATCTGCATTAGGAGAATCATGAAAAAATTTCGCGTTACTTTGTTGGTCTTCTGTCTGGTGCTGCTTTATCTTGGCGGCTCCGACCTGAATGCCCTGCGTCACAATTATAAGATCCAGCCGGTTTCCATCGCCGATCTGGAAGGCGGCGAACCGCCTCAGCAGTGGCTGACCATCGAGGGTGGCTATGTCGATCTGTTGCAGGCAATTTCCACCACCGGTTCCGTCGAAGTTAGCTCCTTTTTGGTGCCGCTGAAAAGTGCCAGCGACACTCAGGACTATCGGGTGCTGATCGAAACCCGCGAGCCGGCCATTGTCGATGCTCTAAAAACCTACCATTTCAAGCTTAATAGTGTGCACGAGCAGCAGCAGTACGTGCAAGAGCATCAAGAGCTCTTTTTCGGCCGTCGCGATGTGTCCGGTATGGTCCTGAGTGATCTGATTAACCTCAACAACCAAAATCGTCTGGCCAAACTGAAGAGCGATTATGGTGTCGATGTGCCGGATGATGTAATTCTGTTCACTGAGGACAAAGAACCGGCGCGGGTGCGAGGTTTTCTCTTCGTTGGCGTGGCCTTGCTTGGCCTGTTCAAGGTTTTTTCCCTCTGGAAAAAACCTGTGGCACCTGGTGCGGATTAAGATTGGGTGCGCCTGTCTTGACAGTCGACAATGGGCGTTGCTAGTCTTGCAACAGTCCGATAGTTTTTAACGATGGCCAGGGACGCGTTCCCTGGCTTTTTGTTTATGCAGGATATTAGGGCCTCGCTAATGCTCGATGTAGACCTCAAAAAATTTCCCACGGCTACCGGCGTCTACCTGATGAAGGGGGCGCAAGGCGCAGTGCTTTACGTCGGTAAGGCCAAGCAGCTGCGTAATCGGCTGCGTAGTTACTTTTCCACTGCCGGTGACGGCAGAGCTCATATCCGCTTTCTCATGAACCGGGTGGAGGCTATCGAGACCATTGTCACCGACACCGAAAAAGAAGCCCTGATCCTTGAAAACACCCTGATCAAAAAGTATCGTCCTCGCTACAATATCAATCTGCGGGACGATAAGACCTATGTTTCTCTGCGCATTGACCTGCGCGAAGAATTTCCTACTCTGCAACTGGTGCGTCGGGTTAAAAAGGACGGGGCCCGATACTTTGGCCCCTATTCCTCATCGACGGCGGTGCGGGAAACCCTAAAACTTATCTATCGCATTTTTCCTCTGCGTCACCATCCCATAGCAATTTGCCGGCGCCGGGATCGCCCCTGCCTCTACCATCAGATAGAACAATGCAGCGCTCCCTGTCATGGTTTGATTAGCCAATCGGACTACCGTGCTCTGGTCGATGGCGCCGTAACATTATTGGCCGGCCGCGAAAAGGAAGTGGTGACCTTGCTGCAGCAGCGCATGAGTGCTGCGGCTGAACAATTTAATTACGAACAGGCCGCCCGGCGGCGGGATCAGATCCAGGCGATAGAGCAGACGGTTGAACCGCAGAAGGTGGCCGAAGCCGGCGCTGGTGACCAGGATATCGTGGGTCTGCATCGTGAGGGCGGTGAGGTGGAGCTTGCGCTTCTGTTTGTTCGGGAGGGCAAGGTGATTGGCCGGCGCAGCTACAGTCTTGAATGGCGATTGGCCGAGGACGAACTATTGTCGTCCTTTTTACAGGAATTTTATAGCCGTGAGGTCTTTATCCCCGATCGTCTATTGCTACCTTTTGCTATCGAAGACAGTGAGACGCTGGCTGAGTGGCTGAGCGAGCAAAAGGGCAAGAAGGTGCAATTGCTGGTGCCCCAACGGGGAGGGGGGCGGCAGCTGGTCGAGATGGCACGACGTAATGCAGAGGAGTCCTTTCGCGAAAAAGGCAGCCGCCGTGAGGCACGGCAGCAGGTATTGAGCGATATCGCGACTCGGCTGCAATTGCGCCGTCCCCCGCAAAGGATCGAGTGTTTCGATGTCTCCAATGTGCAAGGTCGTTTCAGCGTGGCCAGCATGGTCGTACTGAGTGACGGCGAGCCGGACAAAGACGCTTACCGCCATTTCCGTATTCGCACTGTCGAAGGATCGGACGATTACGCTTCCCTTTACGAGGTGCTTAAAAGGCGTTTGACCAGAGGGATTGAAGAAGACATTCTACCTGATTTCATTCTTATCGATGGAGGTAAAGGACAACTGGCGGTTTTGATTGCGGTTCTGAATGAATTGGCCTTGAACGATCGCATTGACGCCGTCGGTATGGCCAAAAGTCGGGTGCAAAGCAATGTACGGGGCAAGGTGGTAGAACGCAGCGAAGAGCGCTTTTTTTTGTCCGGCCGAAAAAATCCTGTGATACTACGCCAGGGCTCACCGGCCCTGTTTATGCTGGAGCGGTTGCGCGACGAGGCGCACCGCTTTGCCATTACTCATCACCGTAAACTGCGTCGTAAGTCGACTTTACACTCCGCCCTAGAAGATATTCCCGGTGTCGGCGCCCAACGACGCAAGGCCCTGTTGCGCCATTTCGGCAGCTTAAAGAAGGTTAAGCAGGCGACTCAGCAGCAGCTGGAGGAGATGCCCGGTTTGCCCAAAAATCTGGCCGAACGTATTTTTGCCACCCTTCACCAGGAAGGGCCAGCAGAATAGGTCCGCTGGCAAAACATTAAATGGGTCTTCTCCCGAACGAGTGGGTAAAAAAACTAGCAAAACTGTGACTTGATACAGCCCTGTATTTGTGAATTGTAATTACAAGTGCGACAGTTTGACGAAAAGGTAATAGAGGTCTTGTTATTAAAAGGAGGCTCCTTGCGTTATCATCCCGGCAATCGTTAAGCCGGGATCC
>JAIOSZ010000087.1 GCA_021107335.1 Desulfuromonadaceae bacterium
TCAATAGCTGGCACCTGGTTTACATCCGTGGCTGTGGTTATTACAGGTTCAGCCCCTATTAACCCGGCAACCTTTATCGCAAGGGAATTGGCGCCACCCAAATGACCGGAAACAAGACTTACGGCATACCGACTCCCCTCCAGGGACGGGACCACCACGCTGCCCGCTGACTCCTCAGGGCGTTCTGCGAGAAACAGCTCCGAGGGATTGGACACCTCGACCAAACCCCGTTCCTGCATTTCGAAGACACCGATTTCATTGGTCGAGCCGAAACGATTTTTGACTGCCCGCAAAATCCGATAAGGGTGACCGGCGTCGCCTTCGAAGTACAGAACCGTGTCGACCATGTGCTCAAGCATGCGCGGCCCAGCGATGGCACCGCCCTTGGTAACGTGCCCGGCGATAAAGGTCGACACCCCCTGGCCCTTGGCCAATAACATCAGCCGGCCAGCGCACTCACGCACCTGAGTGACGCTGCCGGGAGCCGATTCGAGAGCAGAGATAAAGATGGTCTGAATGGAATCGACGACCAGAAAGCGGGGTTTCAGTTCCGCGACCCGTTCGAGAATAGCCTCTAGGCAGGTTTCGGCGCAGATGAACAGCTCGCCAGCTTCGACACCGAGACGGGCGCCGCGCAGCTTGATCTGGCGGGCCGATTCTTCGGCGGTGACATACAGCACTGAACCACTGGCGGCCAGCCGATTGGCCGCCTGCAGCAGCAAAGTCGACTTACCGATTCCCGGATCGCCGCCGATCAATACCAGCGAGCCGGGCACCACTCCGCCACCGAGCACCCGGTCGAATTCACCGATGCCACTGCAACAACGATCTTCCTCGTCAGCGGTGACCTCGGCGATGCGCTGGACCGGAGCGGCGGCCGATACTGGTCGCCCCTTGGCGGAAGGAGCACTACGCAACTCCTCGGTCAGAGTATTCCATTGATTGCAGTCCGGGCAACGCCCGAGCCATTTAGGGCTCTGGTAACCGCACTGCTGACAACTATAGATGGTTTTCTGCTTCACAAACGTCTCCCCCAGGAGGGTCTCGGGCTTAACGGGCCAAAACGAAAAATTGGCTGTTTGAGGGCAGGTTTTCGAGAATTTGAGAGCAAATAGCAGGGCTATTTGTCGAAAATTATCGGAAACATGGACCGATCAGGCGATTTTGCAGTCGGTTCATGGTAAGTCGGATACCCTCCTAACAACAGATCATTCTAGGGCCTTTGGCCCGACGCTGTCAACGACCGCCAGTGCCCGAGACTGGACGCCTCCCTGGTCTGTCTGCTAAAATGAGCGTTTGCAATCTACACCGGCACTTCTTGATAAACCGTCAAAGGACCTCCAGCCATCATGATAGCGACCCGCATCATCCGCATTATTGAAGATATCGTCGGAGCCCAGCACGTCTCCACCGCCGACACGGACCGACTCTGCTACTCCTACGACGCTACGCAGCGTCAGCATCGCCCCGATGCCGTGGTCTGGCCGAGCAACGCCGCAGAGGTCAGCCTGCTCTTGAAAATGGCCAATGCCGAGGGAATTCCCGTCTATCCGCGAGGCGCCGGCAGCGGCTTTACCGGCGGCAGCCTGCCGATCCACGGCGGCCTGGCCCTGGTCATGACCCGCCTCGATGCTATCCTGCGGATCGATGAGGCAAACCTGATCGCGGAAGTCGAACCGGGGGTCGTGACCCGCCAACTACAAAAGGCGGTCGAAGCCCTTGGCCTGTTTTATCCTCCCGATCCGGCTTCCTTGAAATTCAGCACATTGGGCGGCAACGTCGCCGAATGCGCCGGCGGCCCCCGTTGCGTTAAGTACGGGGTCACCAAAGATTATGTTCTCGGCCTCGAAGTGGTCACCCCGCAGGGAGACATTATTCGCACCGGCGGCGAAACCATGAAGGGCGTGGTCGGCTACGATCTGACCAAACTCTTGGTTGGCAGCGAGGGGACTCTTGGCGTAATCACCAAAATCATCCTTAAGCTGCTACCCTTACCAGCGGCTAAAAAGACCATGCTGGTGCTCTTCGATTCCATCGACGGCGCCGCCCAAGCAGTGGCAGCCATCATCGGCGGCAAGATTATTCCTACCACCCTGGAATTTATGGATGGCACCACCATCGACTGCGTACGGCGAGGCACCGACCTGGAGTTGCCGGAAGCGGCTCGAGCGGTGCTGATCATCGAGGTCGACGGCGATGTGGACCTCATCGAAAAGCAGGCCGCAACGATTCTGCAGTTGGTAGCGCCTCTAGGGGTAGTCAATACCTGGGTTGCGGCCAACAGCGAGGAGAGCGAATCGATCTGGCAGGTGCGGCGCAGCGTTTCGCCGAGCCTGCGCAAGGTCAATCCGGATAAGTTCAATGAAGATATCTGCGTGCCCCGCAGTCGCCTGCCGGAGATGATTCGTACCATTGAGGCGATCAGCCACCGGTTGCAGATTCCCATTGTCAATTTCGGTCATGCCGGCGACGGCAACATTCACGTCAACATCATGGTCGACAAGGCCGAGCCAGACCAGGAGCAGAAGGCCGAACAGGCCATCGAAGAAATCTTCACCGCCACCCTCCAACTCGGCGGCACCATGAGCGGAGAGCACGGCGTCGGCGTAACCAAGGCTCCCTACATCCCCATGGAGCTTGATCCGGCTGCCGTAGCCTATATGAAGGCGATTAAAAAGGCCCTCGACCCCAATAACATCCTCAACCCCGGCAAGATCTTTCTGCAGGACTAAAAAAGATCCAAGCCCTTGTGAAATACTATGAAACGATTAGATCGACATAAAACCCTCGCCGATTATCGCCAGCAGATGGACCAATGCGTCAAATGCGGGGTCTGCCGGGCTCACTGCCCGGTCTTTGGCGAAGAGGGCCGCGAAGCGGTGGTGGCCCGTGGCAAGGTCACCCTGGCCCACGCGCTACTCAATGGGGATATCGAACCCGGCCCGCAGCTGAGCGAAAGCTTCTCCCAATGTCTGCAGTGCGGAAAATGCGTACGCCGCTGCCCCACCCAGGTACCGGTGGATGATATCGTGCTGGCCGCCCGCCGGGAGATCGTCGCCCGCCGCGGCTTGTCCCTGTTCAGCCGCAGTCTGACCTCCCTGTTGCGCCGCCCGCGGCTCATGCATTTTTTGGCGGGCAGCGCCCGCCGCGCTGCTCGATTGCTGTTCCGGCGGATACCGCAAAAAAGCGGCCTGCGCTTGCGCTTTCCCGCTCCATTTATCGATCGCCAACGCAGCCTGCCGGCCTTGGCCAAAAAAACCTTTCGTCAACGCCACCCCGAATTCATTGCCGGTCAGCGGGACCGACCGATCATTGCCTTGTTTACCGGCTGCATGGTCAACTATCTGTATCCGGAAATCGGCGAGGGAGCTTTAAAAGCACTGGCGGCTATCGGCTTCAACGTGATGATCCCCAAAAACCAGGGCTGTTGCGGCCTGCCCGCCCTCTCTGCAGGGGACGGCGCCAGCGCTAGTGACCTGGCAACCCGCAATCTTCGGGCCTTCGGCGAGCATCAACCGGACCAGATCGTCACCCTCTGCGCTTCCTGCCACAGCGGCCTGACCCGTCACTTTTGCGACCTCGGCCCCGATTACGCGGCCTTGGCGGAGCGGGTTGTCGACATCAACGATCTGCTGGTCAGCCAGGGCTTCGAAGAGATTCTGCAACAGTTGTCGCAACCGGCCCAGAAGCCGAAGGTAGCGGTGCATACCCCCTGCCATCTGCGCAACAGCGGCCTCGACGAACCGCCCAAGCTGCTGTTGGCCGCTCTGCCGACCATCGAACTGGTGAAAATGAACAAGGCCAACGCTTGCTGCGGCCTGGGAGGCACTTTCTCCGTCCATCACTATCAGACCAGTCGCCAGCTCGGCACCGTCAAGGCCAACGCGGTCAAAGAAAGCGGCGCCGACCTGGTAGCCACCGCCTGCCCCGGCTGCATCATGCAGTTGCAGAACAGCCTGGACCAGGCCGACCTTCCGCAGCGGGCCTGCCATGTACTGGAGCTGGTTGGTGAGGCGTTGAGCAAAGGATCGACGGAGCTCACTTGATACGCTATGCACCTATTATTCTGCTACTGTCAGCCTTAGCCGCAGGCACGGCCCTGGCGGTCTACCCCGGTCAAACCATCACCTATGCTGGCTGCGGTGCCGGTCCGGTAGCCTTTAGCGGTCGTGATCATGGCCAGCCCTGCTCGCGCTGCCACAACCAGCAGACCTTTCCCCGCATGCAGCAGGGCGAGGTGACCATTACCATGGCGGCCATCGATGATGGCCGACTCTGCGGCAGCTGCCACAACGGACGCCAGGCCTTTGCCAGTAAAGACAATTGCCAACGCTGTCACCAGAGCCAGTAGATTCGCTAATAACGCTCACAAACGAAAACGGGGCGCCTACTGGCACCCCGTTTTTATTTTTAAGTTGAAAACCTGCTATCGCCTCAGCCACCGATACCATGCATACGACGCTTACCCTGATGAAAGTCGTCTTCACCGATGTGGTGACGTTTTGGCTTGGCGCAAGCGGCGGTTCGCAACAGTGCCTCCAACTCCTTATCAGAGGCATGGTGACGCAGCGCATCGCGCATATCAAGCTCTTCGGTGGAGAAAAGGCAGGGACGAACCCGGCCGTCCGAAGTAATGCGCATGCGGTTGCATTCGCCGCAAAAGTGATCGGAAATGGCCGGAATCACACCGATCCGTCCCGGGCTGTCAGGATAATGAAACATGCGTGCCGGGCCGCTCGGCCCCTGGCGCAGCAGCGGAATCAGCTTACCAACCTTACCCAATTCTTCAAGGATCGCCGTCGCCGGGAACATATGCTCGGGAGTAAAGTCGAGCCCGCCGCTGACCGGCATGAACTCAATAAAACGAATCTCCCAGGGGTGTTCCAGGGCCAGACGGGCAAAATCGCCGATTTCGTCGGCGTTGACCCCTTTGAGAGGTACCATGTTCAGCTTGAGAGGGGTCAGGCCAGCGGCATCGGCCTCGTGCAACCCGGCCAGCACCTTATCCAGGCCCGGACGACGGGTAATATAGGTAAAGCGATCTTCACGCAACGAATCGAGACTGACATTAACCCGGGAGAGCCCGGCGCGGCGCAAATCAGCAGCCATCTCCGCCAACAAAAGACCGTTGGTGGTCAGGGTAATTTCCGGTTTGGTCGGCAAAGCCGCCATCTCTCGAATGAAATCGACGATACCCCGGCGCACCAAGGGTTCACCGCCGGTCACTCGGATCTTTTTCACTCCGCATCGGGTGGCGGCATGGGCAACCCGCAGCAACTCCTCGTAGGAGAGGATATCCACGTGGCCGATGGCATCGACTCCGTCGGCCGGCATGCAATAACGACAGCGCAGATTGCAACGGTCGGTAATGGAGAGACGCAAATACTCGATTTTACGCCCAAAGGTGTCTTTCACGGCAGTTCCTCGCGGCAACAGGATAACGTTGTTCTACGAATTACAACCCAGAATATCACCTTTTCCGGTCCCGGAGCAACCCTCTTGTGCAACAACCTATTTACCGCGAACCTTGTAACAACAGGTACCGGCGTGGTAATTTTCCTTTTTCACGTAACAGAGTGGTAAAATAAATCGGTCAAGGTCAGGCACGGATCCTCGCAACAGGCGAGGGAAATCAACCATCAGTTAGTTTGGAGAACCATCGTATGAGTAAAGCCCTAGGACTCCTTTCCGGCGGCCTCGACAGCATGCTGGCCGCCATGGCCCTCAAGCGCCAGGGAGTCGATGTCACCGGTATTGTCTATGTCACGCCCTTTTTCGGCGCCGAGCGAGCCAAGATAGCCGCTCGCCAAATCGGCATTCCGCTGATCGTCAAAGATATCAGCGATATCCATCTGGCAATGTTAAAGAACCCTTGTTATGGCTACGGTCGCAACCTGAACCCCTGCATCGACTGCCACGCCATGATGTTCCGCATCGCCGGCGAAATGGTCCGCGACGGTGATTTCGACTTTCTATTCTCTGGCGAGGTGCTCGGTCAACGGCCCATGAGCCAGAATGCCAACGCCCTCAAAGCAGTGGCCAAACACGCGGGCTGCCGCGACCTGATCCTGCGGCCGCTGAGCGCCAAACTGCTGCCCATCACCCCCGTGGAGGAGCAGGGCCTGGTCGACCGCGAGCAGCTGCTCGACATTCAAGGCCGCAGTCGACGGCCGCAAGAGGCCCTGGCCCGCCAGTGGGGACTCAAGGATGCCCCCGGCTCCGGTGGCGGCTGCCTGCTCACAGAGAAATCCTTCACTAACCGGCTGCGTGATCTGCTTACCCACCACCCAGACTGCACCCCACGGGATGTCGAGCTGCTCAAGGCTGGCCGCCAGGTCCGCCTGACGCCCAAAGCCAAACTGACCCTGGGTCGCAACCTTCAGACCAACGAAAGGCTTCAGGAACTGGCGACCGACGAACATATTATATTTCGGGCTGCCAACTTCAGCGGCCCCACCGGCCTAGTCAGCGGCTTAGCCGAAGAGAAGGATATTGCCGTAGCGGCCGCCATCGTGGCGGCCTATGGCAAGGGACAAAATGAGGCGCAGGTCCAGGTGCTCTGCATACGGGGCGATGACCGTTGGCAACTGACGGTAACGCCCTTGACACGGGAAGAGATCGAGCCCTTGATTGTGCCCTGATCGCCGCGAAAGCAAATTATGGCCAACAGGCCGGACACCGCGGGGTTGCGTCACAGGGGAGAGAGGGACGAAGGG
>JAIOSZ010000198.1 GCA_021107335.1 Desulfuromonadaceae bacterium
CAGAGAGCGATGAGTGGTGGAAGAAGTAGCATCCTGCGGCCGCCATACTGAAGCAGAGCCAGGGTACACACACCGAACAACCAGCTAAAAATATGTGGCCTCGCCAACAGATGGGTCATGGAAAAGGCGAAGGCCATGGACACCCATAGCAGCGCTAGCCACTCGTTGGTCAAATGGCGCGCAAGGCGGAACAGCAACCAGAAGCTTAGAGCAGCGATCATAAAATAGAATAACGCCACACCTTGTAATCCGGCCATGCGGTGGAGTCCGGCCATGATAACTTCAGCTAGCCACTCATGGGCAGTCCAGGAAATCCCACTGACGGTGTGGGAAAAAATATCTTGGGTCAAAAGACTGCCCTGGTCGAGCATGGTCATGCCGGCCTTGATATGCCAGAAGGTATCCCCATCCAGCAAGATCTTGCCGCCATCAAAAATAAACAAAGTGACGAAGATGATAAAAACGTACAGACCAGGAATATCCGGAAGAATTGGAAGTGAGCGTCGTTGAGGTGTCATGCGAAGATAGTTAGTCCATAGTTAAAAGAGCGATTGTTTATCGGGTGGTACTGTGCAGGTGCTCAAGGTGCTCAAGGTTTTCTTGGGCTCTTACATAAAAGGATGGGTTGAGTTGCAAAGCCTTTTTGAAAGCTTTCCCGGCCTGCTGCCAATCCCCTCGCGTCATCAGAATGTAGCCGAGGTTGTTGTACGCAGCGGCCAGCCCAACTGTATTTTGAAATAGCTTGAGAGCTTCGTCAGTCTGCTTGTTGAGCAGGTAGGCTGCGGCCAGGTTGTTTGTTGTTCGCTTGTTGCCGGGGGCCAGGGCCAAGGCTCTATTAAAGGTTTTGACAGCTTCTGCGTGGCGACCCTGCAGCAGATAATTGAAACCGAGGTTATTGTGAGCGGCAGATGAATGGGGTTTTAAAGAAATAACTTTTTTGTAGAGAGGTTCAGCGTAGGTCAGTCTTTCCTGCCCAATATGGTCGTTAGTAATGGCCAGTTCAGTGAGAACCACGGGGTTCGCTGGGGATTCTACATAGGCCTTGGTCAACCACTCCAGGGAACGGGTCAAGTCTCCACGATCGCGGGCAATACTACCCATTAATAGCAATGCTGGTACATTGTGCTCATCATTTTTGAGGATGTTTTTCAGTAACTGAGCGGCTTCTTCAAGGTTGCCTTGGCGAATCAGCATTTTGCTCAGACCGATTGCTGCCACCGTTGATTGAGGTTTTTTGTCCAGCGCTTTTCTGTAATGCAAGATTGCCAATTGTTGGTTGTCATTCTGTCGGTACGAGTCCGCTTTTAGGATCAGTTGGTCGTGGCTCAGGTTGGCTACTTTGTTGGAAGGATCTTTTTCGCTAGAGCTCTCTTGAATAGAGGGCATTGTGGTATGAGTGGTGCGCGTTGTGGATGCGCAGCCAGTCGCTAGTAAGGTCACCAGCATTAACAGGATAGCTGAGACGCAAGTAGAGCGGCCACTAGGCAATGGCAGAGATAGGCCCAATTGTTTTCTCCTTATAGATTGCTTCAACGCATTAGCATAAAAAGAGGTTGAGATTAATGAATGTCAGCCACCCATAGCAGGGAACAGAACCTTGATGATTCTTATGACGCCTGGACCAATAAGTACTACAAAGATAGCTGGAAAGATGAAGCAAACCAACGGAAAAATGAGTTTGACGGTTGATTTTGCGGCAGTCTCTTCGGCAATTTGGCGTCGTTTAATGCGCATGGCATCTGAGTGTACGCGCAGGGCTTTGGCCAGGCTGGTGCCGAAGCGATTGGTTTGAACGAGTATAGTCATTAAGTTGTTAATCTCAGGAACACCAGTACGAAGTGACATGTTTTTAAAACAATCGCTGCGGGTTTTCCCTGCCCGCACTTCGAGGTTGGTCAGCGCAAATTCATCACTAAGGTCGCTACAGATAGGGCGAATCTCATCGCCAACCCGTTTAAAGGTCATGTCCAGCCCCAGACCGGCTTCAACGCAGATAACCATTAAGTCGAGGGCGTCGGGCAGGGCTCTGATTATACTGCGCTGACGGGAACGAATGACCAGGCCGATAATGCTATCGGGAAGCCCAAAGCCGATGACCAACAACAATAGCACGATCAGAACCCGAACCAGAGAAATCGTATGAAAAACAGTAATCGTGAGATAAATTGCGGGTAACACAATGGCTAACAATACTTTTGCAGCAAAGAAGTATTGGTATACATGTTTCGAACGGTATCCGGCCTGAATTAGGCGCAAGCGCGAACGCTTAGAAGTATCACCACTCTGAGGGGCGATCAATTCATGGATAGGCTGAGTCACCCTGGTGACAAACCCATTCTGATTTTCATCCAATAGTTTAGGCTTGGCCAGGCTGTTAGGATTGCCGTGAGGCACGAGTCGTTCGAGGCGTTCCTCGGTTGGATTTGGCCTCAGAAATAGAAAATAGATACCATAAACCGCCAATGCAACTGCGCAGAATACCAACAACATTAAACCAAAGTAGTTGAGGTTATCGACGATCCAGAAATAGTACGTCATTATCTGGTTCATATAGGCCCCTTAAATGTCAATGGTTACAATTCGTTTGATCAGATAAGCACCGATAAGTTGGCTGACAACTGCCCCTAACATCATCATTTTTCCCAAGTCCTCACTCCATAGCAGGGATAGGTAAGAATAGTTCACAAAGTAGATATACACGAACAGGAAGATCGGCAAACTGATAAGTACACCCGCGGAATATCTACCCTCGGCCGTCAGGGCTTTAACTGCACGGTCGAATTGGATGCGTTCGCGGATGAGGCGGCTGATGTTGTCGAGAATTTCCGCAATATTACCACCGGTTTCCCGTTGAATAAGGATCGAGATGGTAAAGAATCGCAGGTCGGTGCTTGGCACTCGGGCACAGAGGTTTTCAAAGGCTTCCTGAAAGGTGAGGCCGAGGTTTATTTCGTCTACCGCAGCGCCCATTTCCGATTTGATGGGGTCGTCCATTTCAGTAGCGATCATCTCCAGACCACTGGTCAGGGCATGGCCAGAGCGCAGGGCGCGGGCCAACAGGTCAAGGGCTTCGGGTAACTGCTCTTGAAAACGGTTGTAGTAATTCTTTTCGGCTACTTTAAGGGCCACAAAAGGCAAGGCCAGCAACAGCAGTCCCAGGCCGAAGGCTGCACTCGTTTGAGGCAGCAGTTTCAGGCCGAGCAGGGTACCGATGGCCGCAAGTGCCAGAGTGCCGATGATGAAAGTCGAGGCGTTCAATGGCAGCTTGGTTTTGATCAGCAATCGGTCCAGGGTGCTGACTCTCGGCATTTTAAGGGCCAGACTTTCAAAGGCTCCGACATCCCTGAGAACCCGTTCGCGGTATTTTTTTAATTTCTCCTGGCCATGTTTGCCCCCGGCAGAGATGTAATAGAGTCTCTTCTTAATCGCATGTTTCTCGGCAAATCGGCTCTCTGTCCAGGCCAGAAATATCATGCCGACCAGGGATACGGTAAAGAGGAAAACAGCGGCTAACAGCAATAATGTCAATACATCCACGGTGCCTCCCGTCATTCAAAAGATTTGCCGGAAAAAAACAAATCTTCCGGCAGGTTGACGCCGGCAACCTCAAGCTTGTCGGCAAACTTGGGCCGAATACCGGTTGCCCGGAATTGACCCAGCACCTTGCCATTCGGATCGATACCTCTTTTTTCGAAAACAAAGATGTCCTGTAAGGTAATGATATCGCCTTCCATGCCTACCACCTCACTGATGGCGGTAACCTTGCGAGTACCATCGGTCAGGCGGGCGGTCTGGATGATTAGATCGAGGGCTGAAGAGACCATGAAGCGCATGGCATGCTCCGGCAGGTCGATGCCGGTCATGAGGATCATCGACTCGAGTCGGGTCAGGGAGTCCCTGGGTGTATTGGCGTGTATGGTCGTCAGGGAGCCTTCGTGGCCAGTATTCATGGCTTGCAGCATGTCGAAGGCTTCCTCACCGCGCACCTCACCGATGATAATCCGATCCGGCCGCATCCGCAGGCTGTTGCGGACCAGATCACGCTGACTCACAAGACCCGTTCCTTCAATGCTTTCTGGTCTGGTTTCGAGCCGAACGACATGCTCCTGCTGTAATTGCAATTCGGCCGAATCCTCGATGGTGACAATGCGCTCGTTGCCGGGAATAAACCCAGACAAGATGTTGAGCAGAGTGGTTTTACCTGCGCCGGTACCGCCAGAAATCATGATGTTAAGTTTGGCCTTTACGCAGGCAGCCATGAGTACCGCCACATCTGGAATCAGGGTCTTGAAGTTGATCAGGTCGTCCATCTTCAGAGGATCGACGGAAAAGCGGCGGATCGATAGAATCGGCCCGTCGAGGGATAAAGGAGGAATGACGGCGTTAACGCGGCTGCCATCAGCCAGGCGAGCATCGACCATCGGCGAAGATTCGTCGATACGACGTCCAACCCGTGAAATGATGCGGTCAATAATGTTCATCAGATGGGCATTATCGATAAATCGAGCATTGGTCTTTTCCAGAAGGCCTTTTCGCTCAACGTAGATATTTTTGTAAGTATTGACCAAGATGTCCGAAATGGTCGGATCTTTAAAAAACGGCTCGATTGGACCAAGGCCGGTAAGCTCATCGAGAATCTCATCGGTCAGGGCCTTTTTTTCCAGTTCGTTGAGAAGGGCTTTTTCCTCACTGAGGAAATAATCGATGATCTTGATGATTTCTACGCGGACTTCATCGGCATCCATGCTCTCTAACGCCGAAAGGTTAGCTTCTTCAACAAAGCGATTATGGATTTTATGTTTAATGTCGTAGAAGAAGGCCACACGTTCACCGTTGACGGCTGACTGCTGGTCGGTCGCAGTAGCTGAGGATTTCTCCCTATCCCATAGATTCTTAAATGCCATAACAGACCTCCTAAATAGCGCGCCCGAAGGTTCCGCGGATTCCGCGGAACTTTTCATTTAAATTCTGTTTGGTCAAAGTTTCGGCGAAGCTTGACAGGTTTTTTGCCAAGGGGCAGCCAGGACTGAATTTCAGTAGGGGGACTCCCTTATTGATAGAAGAGATAACACTCTTGAAATCGTTCGGGAACAGCCAGGCTACACGTTTCTCCAGGGTTTTTTCCACCTCGGCCAAGGATAGCGTTCCTCCTTTGATAAATCGGTTGGCAATGATTTCAACCTTATCCGAAGGCACTTGGTGTTTTTCGAGTAGTTCGCACAACCTGGCGGCGTTGCGAATGGCCGGTACCGACAGGTCGATGACGACAAAAATCTTCTCAGAAGCATCAAACGCTTCGAGAGAACCCTCGTTGATTTGCATAGACGTGCAGTCTATGACCAAGTGGTCGTAGAGTTTTTTTCCTAACTCGATGATTGCGGAGATATGTTCACCATTGATTTCCTGGCAATCGTTTGGGCTGGCAGGGGCGGCGAGAAAGTCAAGCTGGTTAAATGCCTTGGTCATCGCTGCCGACAGAAAAGAGGCGTCCATACGGTGAAAGTTTTTTACCAGATCGCTGATGGATGTCTCTGGTAATACGTCAAGCATGACCGAAGCATCCCCAGATTGCAGACTGAGGTCGAGCAGGGCAACGCTGGTCGCTTTTTTTTGCGACAATGAGTAGGCGGTGTTGACGGCGATTACCGAAGAGCCCAGCCCTCCTTTGCTGCTGATAAAGCTGTAGACCGAACCGCAGGCTATTTTGCCAGCGTTGGCTAGCTTCACGCGGATGTCCTCAACGGCGTTGTGAAGCACTTTGGTATCGATCGGTGTGACCAAGTACTCAGCAACGCCGATCTTCATCACCTCGATAATATGTTGTGGGCGCTGATCCGATGCGACGACAAAGTAAGCCGCCTCTGGAAAAGACTCGCGGAGCAGGGCCAGACGGGTACTTAACTGCTTACTATCCTGATTGTCGTCGATAAAAATAATCTGCTGGGCATCCTTGACCGCAAGAGCCCCCTTTTCGCCCATGGAGTCGAACCATTGAACGACCTCTACATTGGGGATGGCCCCAAGGGTCTTTATTAGGTCCGTGGCGAGGTGACTATCGGCCAATTCGACGGCTATGTTTAGTTTGTTGGCCATATTTATTACCATGTCCTTAAATTGAAAGCCTGGCTTTATAGATTGTCTTTCATCATTTACATGACGAGAAGAACACTTTTAACCAAATATATATCTGTATATTGTTCATGGTGATTCAGGTTCTATTTAACTAAGCCCGGTATGGTACCAAATGTCCCATAACTGCCCCCTCCACCGTGACCAACAGTGAATTCCTCGCACACTATTTTTGCGTTAATTGTGTTTTCTGGGCTTTCGAGCACCTCTGTTATAATTGCTGTGGTAAATCCCACTGTGGTGACGTTATTCTGCGGATTGGAGCAGTCATCACGGTCATATACAGGGATTCCGACTTTCCATTCGCCTGTCACAGGATCTTTTTTAGCGTCATAAAGAGCTTTCATTTCCTCGAAGACAGAGGCTACAGTGCCGCCAGTGTATACATAGTTGTCGCCTACCGATCCGCTAGGTGGTGGGCAGTAGTCAGGGTCTGTATCGGGTAAGGCTAGACATTCAAGTAGGTTTCCTAGTTTGGAGGCATTGGAGGGCCAACTGTCGTAAACATGCCATCCTGCACACCCATCCAAATCCCCCGTAGGGTGAAACTTGATAGGTTGATCACAGAACTCTTTTCCTTCGGCAGCCCAGCGATCTGGGTCAAACCAAGCCTTTGATATACCAACAGGAATTGGGATATCGTTTGCTTCGCTGGGACCAGATAATGCTGCAATTGCGGTAGCCCTGAGGCCGACTGTATCCGGTCCAAGAACGCCTGCAAAAAAAGTATCTACCGGTGTGTTGGCCTCGGAATCCCGACGGGCAATTATTGATACAGCATTTGGTATTTTTTCACTACAACCGCAATCATCTACACCAAAGGTTGTAAAAGAATCATCATCAAAATCCCAACAGCCAATTGCAATATCTTTACTTTGCAAACCAATGGATTTTGTATCTGCCACGTTATTCTGGGCAACATTGTTGGCAATGATGGCAATAGCGGTCGTAGTGATGCCAGCACAGGGGCCGGATTTATATTGTTTGCCTAACTCCCCAGCAGCTGCTAGGGCGGCACCATCGGCGAGTTTTTGTAGTTCCCCTTTAGTCGCGGCAAGGTTGCCGATGTCAATTGCCAGCGCTGCGACACCTATGATAACCACCAACAGAATTGATACCAGGACAATAGTCGCACCTTTTTCATTATCTACTCTTTTCAGACCATTTAATAGTGTCATAGCCTTGCTCCAACTATTGGTGTTATTCCATTATCATTTTTACTTCAGCCTTCAGTAGTTTTGGCCCTATACCCAAATAGGAGATCACAAAGAAGTCATATGTATACTCAGCTTCCACTGCTAAAATATCTCCTCGGTCTATCACTGAGTTTGCATTCATATCACCATAAGAGACGATGGGTTGTTTTAACGCCGTACCAGGGTTGCTTCCACCTGTAACTAGGTTGTCTTGACAGTAGTACAAAACTCTATTTTGTATCTCTGTCACCGTTACACGTGGGATCTTGATAATTACTCCACGTCGCGCGCCTTCTCGGGCAGCATTGGTTAGTACTTGTCTATTGTAGAACAATAGTCCAAAGTCGATTACACCAAAAATAAGGGTAAGCAAAAGCACTGCAATTACTGCAAATTCAACTGAGGTCGCGCCATTTTCTGAAAATATGACTTTCATATGCATTTCCCTCACTCAAGGCGTGGGATCATCTTCAATTTTCATAACTGTCTTGGAGCGCAATAATTTCGTGTTCCCAAGTCCGATTATGGCTGGCAGTAAAAATTGGTATGTATATTTGACCTCCACAGTAAGGTCTTCCTGAAAGCCTCCGCTGCCGGCTCTGGTAATAACGATATCTGCGTCCGGTAAATCTATAATTGCAGTTCCATATGTTGCTAAAATAGGGGCAAAACTTGCTGGAATCAGAGGAGTTCCTTTGTTGTATTCTTCTCGACAGACCTTTTTAACCCGTTCTCTGATTTCAGAGTCAAGCGTATCAGCAACGATGCCAAGTCTTGCTCCCTCTCGGCTAGCCGTGGCTAGAATCTGCTTATTGAAATATAGAGAACTGAATTCTACAATTCCAGCGCCCAAAGTTAATAGGAGGGGCAGTATTACTGCAAATTCAACAACTGCAGCTCCTCTTTCATATCTTCTTTTCATAATACTACCTCCCGCTCACTGCCCGGGTCCTCAGGTAATTGATCCTGTAAATCTTTTGAGCGGCCAACCGTTTTAATCCGTTAAGTTGAATTTGATAACATTCGCATCGGTCGGTTCATCGGCAAATGTATCGGTGTAAACTTCCATGACGTTTTCAGCAGGTAGCCCTTCGAGAGTTTCGGGGTTTTTAAACTCACCGGTGGTCTGATCTGCTACGTAACGATAGTCAGGGTAGGCGACCTGCATATCCCAGGTTTCTTGACTTTGTTGACCGAATTCACGATCGACATAGTAAGCCTCTTCAAAGGAGGCGCAGCCCACCAGCAGTATTGAACTTGCCAGCAAAAGGATCATTGTTTTCATAGCTCGCTCCTTATCTCTATTCGGCCGTTACGGGTTCATGTCCAAACGATCCC
>JAIOSZ010000300.1 GCA_021107335.1 Desulfuromonadaceae bacterium
CAGGACCTAGACTATGAAATGTCCCTTCTGCGGCTTTGCCGATAATCGGGTCATCGATTCGCGCCTTGGCAAGGAAGGCAACAGTATTCGCCGTCGCCGAGAATGTCTACAGTGCGAGCGGCGTTTTACAACCTATGAGCGGGTGGAGGAAATTCTGCCCCTGGTGGTCAAGAAAGATGGTCGTCGCCAACCCTTTAATCGCCTCAAGGTGATTGCCGGTATGCAGCGAGCGTGCGAAAAACGGCCCGTATCCATTGCCACAGTCGAACAGCTCGTCGACCAACTTGAACGCCAGCTTCAGGAAAGCGGCGATCGAGAGGTTGATTCGAGCCTCATTGGCAAAGCGGTCATGGACGCCTTACATGAGCTCGACGAGGTTGCTTACGTCCGTTTCGCTTCGGTCTACCGTCAATTCAAGGATATTAACGAGTTCATGGCTGAGCTTAAGGATATTCTGGCGGAAGGCAGTGGTCCGAAGTCCAGTTAATTCTCTACAGGGTTCTTTTCAGTCATGGATGCAACTGCGGATCGATACATGCGCCGGGCCCTCGAGTTAGGCGCCCGTGCAGAGGGACGCACCCGGCCTAATCCCGCCGTTGGTGCTGTGGTGGTCGCTGACCAGCAGATTGTCGGTGAAGGCTACCATCCAGCTGCTGGCCAACCCCACGCTGAAGTCTTTGCTCTACAGGCTGCATCCGGGCATACCGCGGGAGCTGACCTTTACGTTACACTTGAACCCTGTTCCCACCAAGGCCGGACCGGGCCTTGCACCGAGGCGATTATTGCCGCAGGTATCGCCCGGGTTTTCGTCGGCACTCAAGACCCTAATCCACAAGTGGCCGGTTCCGGTATTCGTCGGCTTCGCCAAGCTGGTATTCCGGTTGAGCTCGGTCTGTGCGAAAAGGACAGCCAGCGTTTAATCGCGCCCTTCGCCAAGCACATCACCACCGGATTACCCTTTGTTATTCTCAAGAGTGCCGTCACTCTGGATGGTCAAACTGCCACTTCGACCGGCGATTCCCAATGGATTTCCAACACCCAGAGCCGTGAAGAAGTGCATCGGTTGCGGGATCGAGTCGACGCCATCATGGTCGGTGTTGGCACGGCCCTAAACGACGATCCGAAACTTACCACCCGGTTACCAGACGGAAGAGATGCGTTACGGGTTGTGGTCGATTCCCAGTTACGCACTCCTTCGCAGGCAGCACTGTTGCATCTTGATTCAACCGCAGAAACTCTTATTGCCCATATTGCCAGTGCCCCCGAAGATCGCCGCCGTCGCCTCGCCATGGGTCGTGCGGTGCTTCTGGAAACGGCCGAGAGGGAAGGGCGGGTCGATTTACACGATCTACTGACGCAACTAGGAAGTCGCGGTGTTCAGAGCGTCCTTTTGGAAGGAGGGGCGCAATTGAATGCGGCCTTTTTAAAAGCTGGTCTTATCGATCGCATGATGATCTTTGTCGCACCGAAGGTTATCGGCGGTAATGGCGGTTACGGTATCTTTGCAGGGCAGGGAGTTCCCTGTCTGGCGGACGCCATGCAGTTGCAGGATATTCGGATTAACCGTTTTGGCGATGATGTGCTTATTGAAGGGGAGGTGAAACGATGTTTACCGGCCTGATTGAAGATCTCGGTACCGTCCGTTCCCTGCAGACCGGTGGAGGCAGTGGGCGCATCACTATCGCTACCGGCCTATCCATGGAGGAGATCGCACTCGGGGACAGTATCGCCGTTAACGGTGTGTGTCTTACGGTGGTGACCTTTGGCAGTGGGCAGTTCAGTGCCGATGTCTCGGCAGAGAGCCTAGCCAGAACTGTTCTCGGTGATTTGCGGCCCGGCCAGCGGGTAAACCTGGAGCGGGCCCTGCGTCTGTCCGATCGGTTGGGTGGTCACCTGGTCAGTGGTCATGTAGATGGCTTAGGAGTGGTGACCGAACGTTACCAGGACCGTAACGCCATACGTTTTACTATCGAGGTTGCCGCCCCCTTGCAGCGCTACTTGGTGGAAAAGGGCTCGGTGGCTATCGACGGTATAAGCCTAACTGTAAATAGTGTTACTAGCCAGGGTTTTAGCGTGGCAGTCATCCCCCATTCCCTGGCCAAGACTACCTTGCAAGAGCGGCGGGTTGGCTCGACCGTAAATATCGAAACAGACCTGCTCGGAAAGTATGTGGAGCGTCTTATGCGACCCGCTTCCGAGCGAGGCGAAGAGGGGGCTCTCAGCCTCGATATGCTTGCCAAAAACGGCTTTCTGTGACATAGTACGCCCCTCGAAAGGGAGGAAACAATATCATGCCGATTCATAATATAGGAGCGGCCCTGGAAGATATCCGCCAGGGCAAGATGGTTATTCTGATCGATGACGAAGATCGCGAAAATGAAGGCGATCTGGCTATGGCCGCCGAACTGGTCACACCGGAAGCGGTCAACTTTATGGCCAAGGAAGGGCGAGGCCTAATCTGCCTGTCCCTCACCGAAGAAAGGGCCGATGAACTCGATCTGCCCCTCATGGTCCAGGAAAATACCTCGTCCTTCGGTACCGCCTTCACTGTATCTATTGAAGCCCGTCAGGGTGTATCAACGGGCATCTCGGCCAAGGATCGGGCGACCACCATTCAGGTGGCGATCGCCGACGAATCCCAGGCCAAGGACCTGGCCCGACCCGGCCATGTGTTTCCTCTGCGGGCTAAAAAGGGTGGGGTGCTGGTCCGTGCCGGCCAGACCGAAGGCTCTGTTGATTTGGCACGACTGGCGGGTCTTAAACCGGCCGGTGTCATCTGCGAGATCATGAATGATGATGGCAGCATGGCACGCACACCTCAACTGAAAAAATTTGCCAAGAAGCACGATCTTAAGATCGTCACCGTGGCCGACCTGGTTAGCTATCGCATGCAAAAAGAACTGCTGGTGCATGCGGCTACCGACACTGTTATTCCGACACCTTTCGGGGGTGATTTTCAGGCGATTGCTTACGAAAATGAGGTCGATGATTTGCAGCATCTGGCCCTTGTCAAGGGCACCATCGATCCTGATAAACCGGTACTGGTTCGAGTCCATTCCGAATGCCTGACCGGCGACGTGTTCGGTTCGCTGCGCTGCGATTGTGGTGATCAGTTGCGTTCAGCCATGTGCCAGATCGCTGACGATGGCTGTGGCGTCATTGTTTATATGCGCCAAGAAGGGCGTGGTATTGGCCTGATTAATAAACTTAAAGCCTACGCTCTACAGGATCAAGGCCACGATACGGTAGAGGCTAACGTCGCTCTCGGCTTTCAGGACGACCTGCGAGACTACGGTATCGGCGCACAGATTTTACTGGATCTCGGAGTACGGCAGATTCGACTGATGACCAATAACCCTAAAAAGATTGTAGGGCTAGAAGGCTACGGTCTTAAAGTGGTTGAAAGAGTACCGATCGAGATATCGCCGACCTGTGAAAATATTCGCTATCTCAAAACAAAACGTGAAAAAATGGGGCATTTGCTAGAGAATCTCTAGCCGAGAACGACTAGGTTTGTTGGTCAGAGCCTATCGCCTCTATCGAATTCATTGTACGAGTTAAACCGTTGTGCGAAGGCCCGTATACGGGTGATACCGCCTGTCCGTCGCTGCCGCCAATCGGATAACAGAAAAATCGCCATAGAAGAGGGAGAATACCATGGCCAGAATTATCGAAGGCAAGCTCGACGCTAAGGGCTTTAAGGTTGGCATCGTGGTCAGCCGTTTTAACAGCTTTATTTGCGAGCGCCTGCTTGAGGGCGCCATTGATACTCTGGTGCGTCATAATGCCGATGACGGAGATATCGATGTGGTTCGTGTGCCTGGCGCCTTTGAGATTCCTCTAGTGGCTAAAAAGCTGGCAACCTCCGGTCGTTATGACGGTGTAATCTGCCTCGGTGCCGTTATTCGCGGTGCTACCCCCCACTTCGATTATGTTTGTTCGGAGGTCTCAAAAGGGGTCGCTACAGTAAGCCTCGATACGGATATCCCTATTGCCTTTGGCGTCATTACGACGGACACCATCGAGCAGGCTATCGAACGGGCCGGCAGTAAGGCGGGTAACAAGGGCGCTGAAGCAGCCATGGTGGTGATCGAGATGCTCAACCTGTTTAAGGCGCTTTGATTACTATGCAGAATGGTTCCCGACGTCAAGGCCGCGAATTGGCCATCAAATTACTCTTCAGTCTGTTTGAGGGTGAATCTACCCTGGACCAGTTGCTGGATACCTTTTGGAGCAGCTTCCGCTTTTGCAACGATATCCTGGGCGAGCCCCTCGATGAGGTGGAGTTGCCGATTAAGCAGGATATTCGAGTTTTTACCGAGGAACTGGTGCGCGGTGTCGCGGATCATCGTGAGCAGCTCGACCAGATCATCGACGAATTTTCTACAAACTGGTCACTGGATCGCATGTCGAAAGTGGATTTGGCGATCTTGCGTATGGCCGCGTTTGAACTATTATTTCAGCCGCAGACCCCCACCAGCGTGGTTATTAACGAAGCGGTAGAGGTTGGCAAACGCTACGGTACGCGGGAAACGCCGGCTTTTGTGAATGGCCTGCTCGATAAGGTATCGCGAATCTATCGTCCCCAATCCCCATGAACTCGGTGCGAGTCGTAGCTCAGGCTCCGGATCGTATGCCCGGTGAGGTGGTGGCCGGTTTCTTCTTCGAAGACCAGCGGCCGATGGACGGAGCGGCAGCTCTTCTGGACTGGAGGCTGAACGGCTTACTCAGTCGACTGTTGTTGGACGGTTCAGCAACGGGGCGGCCCGGCGAATACATACTGGTTGGTAATAACGGCAAGTTGCAGACGCCGTGGATTCTCTTTGCTGGTGCTGGTATGCTAAAGAACTTGGCACCCTTTACTTACCGGGGGCTGGTAGGCAGTGTTATCGATGATTGCCGTCGGGTTGGGTTTCGTCAGGTGTCTCTGTGTTTGACTAAACCGGCTGGGGTCGCCACCGATTGGGTGGAACAATTGGCAACAGAATTGGCTCTTGGAGCCGATGGTATGGAAATTATCCTGACCCTGCAGGCAAGGGTTGGTGCATGACCGGTTGTGTTGAAGTACCGGGGCTACTATGCGAGTAGAAAATATTTCGTTTGCAATGGAGGGGCTATGAAAGAGATCAAGGTAGGATTGCTAGGGTTCGGCACTATCGGTGCCGGTGTAGTCAAGGTTCTTCAGCAAAACGCCGAATTGATGACAGGTCGCCTTGGCGCTTCGATGAAACTTGCGCGCATTGCCGACCTCGATATCACCACTGACCGCGGGGTGCAGGTCGATGAAGGTGTGCTTACCACCGATGCCGATCAGGTCTTGACTGCCCCGGATATCGATATCGTTATCGAATTGATTGGTGGCTATGAGCCCGCCCGCTCCTTTGTCTTGAAGGCTATCGAGCACGGTAAACATGTGGTGACCGCCAACAAGGCGTTGATGGCTAAATATGGGCAAGAGATTCTGGCTGCAGCGGCCGACAAAGGTGTGGAGGTCATGTTCGAAGCCTCGGTCGGTGGTGGTATACCGGTGTTGTCGGCCATCAAGGAAAATCTTTGCGTAAACCGCTTTCGCTCGATCCTCGGCATCCTTAATGGTACCTGCAATTACATTCTGACCCGCATGACCAATGAAGGAGCCGATTTTGCTGCGGTGTTGAAAGATGCCCAGGACCAGGGATACGCTGAGGCCGATCCTACCTTCGATATCGAAGGGGTCGATACAGCCCACAAACTTGCTATTCTCATGGGGCTCTGTTACGGCACTCAAATTGATTGCGACGATATTCATCTGGAGGGTATTAGCCAGATCTCGGCAATCGATATTCAGTTCGCCCGCCAATTCGGCTATAAGATCAAATTGTTAGCCATCAGCAAAGAGGTCAATGGTGAAATTGAGGCACGGGTGCATCCGACCATGATTCCTCAAAATGCTCCTCTGGCTGATGTGGACGGGGTATTTAATGCAGTACGTCTGGTCGGTGATTTTGTCGGGCCGGTAATGCTGTACGGACAGGGGGCCGGTATGGATGCTACTGCCAGCGCCGTTATGGGTGATGCGATGACTATCGCGCGCAACCTTCTGACTGACTCCATTGGCCGTACCCCGGCCATGGGCTATTGTCCCTCTGCTATCGGTAAATTGCCAATTAAGGCCATGGCCGATATCGTCAGTCGTTATTATCTGCGTTTTAGTACTGTTGACAAACCGGGGGTGGTGGCCAGAATCGCTAGTATCCTTGGTAACTATCAGATCGGTATTTCTTCCATGGTCCAGCCGGAAGGACATGCCGTGGATACGGTGCCGATCGTCATCATGACTCACGAAGCCAAGGAAGCCGACATTCGAGTGGCCCTTGACGAAATCGATCAACTCGAGGTGGTGCATGAGCCGAGTCACCTCATCAGGATTGAAAGTTCCATCGAATAAGTATTTTTAGAAATAAATTTAAAAAGGCGCCCCGAAACGGGCGCCTTTTTTCTTGCTGGACATTTCAAACAGTGAACCGTAGAGGCTGTTCTCGCGATTCAGGTTAGCCTACCGGTCTGACGCAAGGCTTCGTACAGGACGATGCCGGCGGCAGTAGACAAATTAAGGCTGCGCACCCGGTCGTTGAAGATCGGAATACGGATGCTCTGTTCGGCTTCGGCGTTCAGCAGTTCTTCAGGCAGACCTTTGGTCTCCTTGCCGAAGATCAAAAAGTCACCTGGTTGATAATCGACCTCGACGTGACTGCGCGCCGCCTTCTTTGAAGTGTACCAACATCGGGCGGTGGGATATTCCTTCTGTAGCGCTTCTAGAGATGTCCACTGTCGCACATCGATGACCTCCCAGTAGTCGAGGCCGGCTCGCTTCAGGTAGCGGTCGTCGAGGGAGAAACCGAGTTTGCCGACCAGATGCAGCACCGTGTTGGTGGCCCCGCAAAGCCGAGCGATGTTGCCAGTGTTGGGGGGGATCTCCGGTTCGATCAGGACGATATGAAAAGGCTTTGGCATAGGTAGTTAGGCTCAGGTCCATGCCGCAAACCCACCTGTCAGGCAGGTTCGCGACACTCCAGAAGGGCTGGTTAAAGTTGACTGGCTTGAAGCGCCTGCTCGAAATCGGCGATAATATCCTCGATATCTTCGATGCCGACGGAAACCCGAATATAGTCGGGGCTTACCCCAGAGGTCATCTGCTGTGCTGCAGACAGCTGCTGATGGGTCGTCGAGGCGGGATGGATGACCAAGGTCTTTGCATCACCGATGTTGGCCAGATGGCTAGCCAGCTTAACGCTATCGATAAAGTGAGCGCCGGCTTCCTTTCCGCCCTTGATACCGAACCCGAGAATCGCCCCCTGTCCGGCGGGCAGTAGCTGTTGTGCCCGCTGATAGTCGGGGTGGCTCGGCAGGCCGGGATAATTGACCCAGGCGACCGAATCATGTCCTTCGAGAAATAGGGCTAGTTTTAAGGCGTTTTCGCAGTGGCGGGGCATGCGTACATGGAGGGTTTCCAGGCCCTGCAACAGCAGAAATGCATTAAAGGGCGACAGGCAGGGGCCGAGATCGCGCAGCAGGGTGACCCGCATCTTGGCGACGAAAGCCTGTTTGCCCAATGCCTCGTGGTAGACCAAGCCGTGATAGCTTGGGTCGGGACTGGTGAATTCAGGAAAACGTCCGCTGGACCAATTGAAATTACCGCTGTCGACTACCGCGCCGCCGATGCTGGTGCCGTGGCCGCCGATGAACTTGGTCAGAGAGTAGACCACGATATCCGCACCGTGTTCGATAGGCCGGAACAAGTAGGGGGTCGCCACGGTATTGTCCACCACAAAGGGTAAGCCGTGATCGTGGGCAACTTTGGCCAGCGCCGGCAAATCGTCGACGTTGTTTTTCGGGTTACCGATGGTTTCCGTATAGACCGCCTTGGTATTCTCGTCAATGGCGGCAGCCACCTGGGCGGGATCGGAACTATCGACAAACTTGACCGAAATCCCCATGCGGGCCAGAGTGTGGTTGAATAAATTGTAGGTGCCGCCGTAAAGATAGCTGGCAGAAACAATATTATCTCCGGCTCGGGCCAGATTGAGCACTGTCAGCAGGATGGCGGAGGTGCCCGAAGCAACGCCCAGGGCGCCGACGCCGCCGTCCAGAGCGGCCAGGCGTTTCTCCAGCACATCGGTGGTCGGATTCATGAGGCGGGTATAGATGTTGCCCGGCTCCTCCAGGGCAAACAGGCGGGCTGCATGCTCTGAGGAATCAAAGGTATAGGAAGAGGTTTGGTAGATAGGTACCGCTCGTGAGTTGGTGGACGTATCCGGTTCGTGACCGGCGTGCAGGGCCTGGGTACCGAGGCGATAAGGACTCTTTTTTGACATAGCGCTCTCCTTGGTCGCAACAAAAGAAAATACAAACTGCCGATACAAAACAGTGGAATAATAACAGAACCATTGATCCGGGGGAAAAAAACTTGCGGGATAACGGTGGAGAAAGGAAGGACCATGGCAGGGATGGATAGCCTCTACATGGAGTCAGTGCTGGCGAAATTGCAAGAGGTGTTGCCCGGCAGCCGTATAAGTAAAATCTACCAGCCGGCGGCCGCTGAGCTAATCTTCAAACTATGGAATCGAGGTTCCACCTGGCGGCTACTACTGTCTTGCGAGCCGGGTCGGTCCCGATTGCATCTGATTGAGGGCTCCTATCCTAACCCGCCAGCGCCTCCTCGTTTCTGCCAATTACTGCGTGCCAGGCTGATGGCGCTTACAGCTCTGGAGCAGTTACCGGGGGAACGGATTGTGAGGCTGTCGTTTGCAGGTGCAGGCGGAAGCAATTATCAATTACATGCCGAATTAACTGGGCGGTCTGCTAATTTGATTCTGGTTGATGAGCAGGGCCGGGTGGTCGATGCTCTTAAACGAATACCGGCTGAACAGGGTAAGGCCGCTATCCTGCCCGGTGAAATATATCAGGCTCCGCAGCCCCTGACTGGACAGTTGCTGGATAATGGGATACTTGAGGCACCAGATGGATTAGATGCTTCTGCTTTAGAACAATGGCTGCTAGCCGGTGTACGACCCATGTCGCGCCTGATCGCCAAGGATATCAGCCAGCAGGTGGTATCGGGCCAGAGTTCACGCCAAGTGCTGGCCGACTTTGCCGAGCGTCGTCTCAGCCGAGATACTTGTTTTGCCATTGTGAGCCTGGAAGACCGTCCTCAACTTCTCCCATTTAAACTGCAGGCCCTTGTAGGGAAAGATTTAGCAGTCTTTACTTCTGCCTCCGTTGGAGCTGAAGCCTATTACGGTGAGTTTATGACCTCATCGGATCAGCACGGTCCGGCAGGAGAGATGAGAGCCTTGTTAAAAAAGACCCTCAAAAAGCTCAAGCGTCGGCAGGAGCGAATTCTGGGTGATCGGCGGGCCTTGGGACAGGCCGATGACCTGCGTGAGCAAGGAGAACTGCTGCTGGCCCAGTTACATCGGGTACGCTCCGGTGAAAAATCTATAACTATCGATAATTATTACCTGCAGCCGCCGCAGCCGATAACTATTGCGTTAGATCCTCGTCTCACTCCCCAGAAAAATGCCGAACGGCTGTTTCGTTCTTATAAAAAAATCAAACGCAGTCGGGAGCACATCGAGCGGCGGCTTATCGAAACCGAGCAGGAGCTTCTCTGGCTTGAAGGGATATCTCTGGCTTTGGCTGAAGCACAGGGGGGGGAAGAATTTCTCGCCATCCGTAATGAACTTGCCGAGCAAGGCCTGTTGAAAGGTAAAAAAGCTAACGTAGTACAGCGAGGCGCAAAAGGAGTGGCGGGGGTGCGCAAGACCGTCAGTCCCGGCGGATTTGGCATCTGTTGGGGGGTCAACAATCGCGCTAACGATTACGTCACGAAGAACCTCTGCCAGGCTGAAGACCTCTGGTTTCATGCCCATGAGATGCCCGGTTGCCATTTAGTGTTAAAACGGGGTGATCGAGGGGATGTTCCGGAAGAAGACCAACTTTTTGCAGCATCTCTGGCCGCGGGATATTCCCGTGGCAAAAACGATGGTATCGTAACGGTGATGGTCACCAAGGGTCGCTGGGTGGCCAAACCAAAAGGGGCCAAACCCGGTTTGGTGACGGTCCGTCAGTTTCAGAGCCTGCGGGTGGCGCCACGAAGGGACACTGGCGATACCGGCGCCAGGGAATGAGCCTGCGCTATCGGTTGAGGGGGCAAGGAGCAGAGCCAGAGGTTAGTTGTCGATGCTCTCTCGCAGACCTTTGCCGACTTTGAAAAAAGGTAGTTTTTTTGGTTTAACCTCTATCGTTTCGCCGGTTTTTGGATTGCGCCCAGTATAGGCCTTGTAGCTTTTAACGGTCATGCTACCAAAACCGCGAATCTCGATGCGTCCGCCTTCCGCCAAGGTATCGGTCATTGATTGAAAAATAAGGTTGACGATTTCTTCGGCCTTTTTGAAGGTCAATCCCTTTTCAAAAGCCAGCGCTTCGATAAGATCCGATTTGTTCATGTTGCCTCCAGAATGCTTTTCGTTTTGCGATGCAAAGCACCTTCAGTTGGTAGGTGAACTCACTGATTTAGCTCTGGATAAATACTTTAAGAATTAGGTTATACTTAAAGATATACGGCACTTAGGGGGCTGTCAATCAAGGGGGCTGAATTTTTATTGAAATTATTCCCTTCGCTTCAGGATCTTTGTGGCTAATGCCTGCTCTGACATTGTTAACCAAATTGTCTGAGCCGGTTGACAAAACTTTCTGTCGCCTTATAATCGGACCCTGTTAACTGACTAAGTACAGGGAGTTTCATACAATGCAAAATCAAATTCGTAAATGGACTGAAAGGGTGCTGGCTGGTGGTACCCTCGATGCTGATGAAGGATTATTACTGTTGGAGGCTCAGGGATCGGACCTCGGCTATTTGCTGGCCGGTGCACAACAACTCCGGCAGCATTTCAAGGGAGACCACGTTTCTCTGTGTTCAATTATTAACGCAAAATCGGGGCGCTGTGCTGAAGATTGTGCTTTTTGTGCTCAATCTGTTCATCATACCGCCGAACCACCGGTCTATGAACTGAAGCCCTTAGAAGAAATCATCGCCGGAGCTCATAGAGCCGCAGAAAATGGATGTCACTGCTACGGTATTGTCTCTAGCGGTTCCCGTTTACAGCCTGGGCCTGAAATGGAACGACTGCTTGAAGCGATTCGGCAGATTCGCGCCACTACAACAGTTCGCCCCTCGGCTTCCCTCGGTTTGCTTGACCGATCTGCTGCAGAGGCTTTGGCTAAGGCGGGCTGCGCCGTCTATCATCATAACCTGGAAACGGCACGCTCCTTTTTCCCCTCCATCTGCACTACCCACGATTACGAACAAGATGTGGAGACGGTGAGGGTGGCCAAGCAGGCTGGCATGTCGGTCTGTTGCGGAGGTCTGTTTGGCCTCGGTGAGAGTCTGGAACAACGGGTTGAATTGGCGTTGACCTTAAGGGGGCTGAATGTCGATTCGGTGCCGATCAATTTTCTAGCTCCGGTGGATGGCACCCCTTTGGCCGGTCAGCGCCAATTGTCCCCCATGGACTGCCTTCGCATCATCGCTCTCTACCGCTATGTACTGCCTGAATGTCAAATCAATGTATGCGGTGGCCGAGAACTCAATCTGGGTGAATTTCAATCGTGGATATTTATGGCTGGTGCTAGCGGCATGATGGTGGGCAACTATCTGACCATGCAAGGCCGCGATTTGCAGGCCGATTTACAGATGATAAAGGATGCAGGTTTAAGCTATGGTTCCTGTAACTGATTCGGGTGGACGAGGCATATTTGTTACTGGTACGGATACCGGTGTCGGCAAGAGCTTGGTTGCTGCGGCCTTGGCGCGATTCCTGGTCCGGCAGGGTATTAAAGTTGGCGTGATGAAGCCGGTGGAAAGTGGCGTCAGTGTGCCAACGGCTCTGGGACAAGACGGCGAACTGCTACGCTGGGCAGCCGATTGCGATGCGCCTCTTGACCTGATCAGCCCCTGTCGTTTGACTGAGCCTCTGGCACCGTCACTGGCTGCCGAACTGGCCGATACCGTCATAGATATCGATGGTCTGGTCTCTGATGCCAAACAACTTTTAGACAGTTACGAATTCGTCATTGTCGAAGGGGCCGGAGGTCTGATGGTCCCCCTACGGGATACCTTTATGGTGGGCGATTTGGCTCGTCGTATTGGCTTGCCGTTGCTCACGGTCTGCCGGCCTAACCTTGGTACGATCAATCATACTTTGCTAACTCTGCTGGCGGCCAGAGCCTGGGGGTTAGAACCGGCCGGTCTGGTGGTTAACAATATGCCTGCCTCTCCCGGGTTGGCCGAGGAACATGCGCCGGCCATGTTGGCTCAGTTGGGTGGCTTGCAGGTATGGCAAGTTCTCAGTCAGGTTGAGGGGTGCGATCGGCAGAAAGTAGAGTTGCTGTCACGACAGTTTGGCGATGACCTTATGGGGCTGCTGTTTCCCCAATAGGCAAGATTTTGTATTGAGTTGGACTGGGTTGGTTTGGGTGTTAGCCTTAAACTATATTGATGGGTCGGCTGGATAAATATAACGATAAAACAGTTGTTTGTCCGTATGTAGTTAATGTTTTAGATGAGGGCCTTAGTGTGAACTATCAAGAGATCGTGCATGACGATCGCCAGCATGTCTGGCACCCCTGCACCCAGGAAAAGGACCACGAAGCACTGCCGCCCATTCCCATCGAACGGGGCGAAGGGGTCTATCTTATCGATAAGGCGGGCCGTCGCTATATCGATGGCGTCTCCTCCTGGTGGGTCAACCTTTTTGGTCATAACCATCCCCGCCTTAATCGGGCCCTGACCGAGCAGGCCGGCCGTATTGCCCACCATATCTTTGCTGGCTTTACCCATGAACCGGCTGTGGAGTTAGCTCGGCGTTTGTGCGAAATGACCCCGGGAAACCTAAGTAAGGTCTTCTTTGCCGACAACGGTTCGGCGGCGGTGGAAGTGGCCCTGAAGATGAGCTTTCAATACTGGCAGCAGTGTGGCAAGCCGAATAAGACCCGCTTCGTCTCCCTTACCGATGCCTATCACGGCGAGACCGTCGGCGCCCTGTCCGTGGGGGGCTGTGATCTCTACCGCCAGGTTTATCAGCCCATGTTGCTGGATACTTTTCAGGCCCAGGGACCGGACTGCTTTCGTTGTCCCTACGGTCTGCATAGGGACAGTTGCGATGCTCCCTGTTTTGAGCATCTTGAAAAGCTGGTCAGCGAGCATCAGGATGAAATTGCTGCGGTGATTATCGAGCCATTGATTCAGGGTGCCGCCGGTATGCGCATCTATCCGCCCGTCTATCTGCGCAAACTGCGCCAGCTGTGTGACGCCTGCCAGGTACACTATATTGCCGATGAAATCGCCGTCGGTTTCGGCCGTACTGGTAAAATGTTTGCCAACGAGCACGCCGGTGTCGCTCCCGATCTGATGTGCCTGTCCAAGGGCATCACCGGCGGCTACATGCCCCTCTCGGTAACCCTGGCCACCGAGGAGATCTATCAGGCTTTCTACGACGACTATGAGACCCTCAAGGCCTTTCTCCATTCCCATTCCTATACCGGTAATGTGCTGGCCTGCGCCCTGGCCATCGAGGTGCTGAATATCTTCGATGAAGAACAGATTCTGGCCAATCTGGCACCCAAGATGGCCCTAATGGATCG
This sequence comes from Desulfuromonadaceae bacterium, assembly GCA_021107335.1. GTDB lineage: Bacteria > Desulfobacterota > Desulfuromonadia > Desulfuromonadales > Syntrophotaleaceae > Syntrophotalea_A. The sequence continues at coordinate 13,684 of JAIOSZ010000300.1, forward strand.
CTACGCTGCCCGTTTCGAGGCCTTGCCTCAGGTCGGAGAATTTCGCCGCTGCGGCATGGTCGCCGCCGTGGAGATGGTAGCCGATAAGCAGCAGCGGACGCCCTATCCCTGGCAGGAACGGCGGGGCTACCAGGTCTATCAGCAGGCCCTTAAGCAGGGTGCCCTGCTGCGGCCTCTGTGCAATGTGGTTTACTTTATGCCGCCTCTGACTATTGAAGAGCCCATGTTGGAAGAATTGCTTGAGATTGCCTTGAAGTCCATTGTCGAGGTGACTGAGACTTGAGGTATGTTCAGCCGTACTTGCCCTTGCTGAATCCGCTGTGTTCCGCAGGGGCAATTGCTAGGTAACTATGGATCGGGGGAGGTCTCATGGCTCAGACGCAGGATCTGTTCAGACCGGGGGATGCGCTGCTGGTGGTCGATGTGCAGAACGATTTCTGTCCCGGTGGATCACTACCTATCGAGCACGGAGATGAAGTAGTCGCCGAACTCAATCTCTGGATTGCCACCGCACAGCAGCAACAGGTGCCGATCTTTTTGACCCGCGACTGGCATCCTGCCGGACATCCCAGTTTCGCCGTCAACGGTGGCCCGTGGCCGGTGCACTGTCTGCAGGATACCTTCGGTGCGGCTTTGCATGACAAACTACTGACTCCAGTGGTTGCTGAGGTGGTCACCAAGGGCACCCGTTTCGATCAGGATCAGCTATCGGCTTTTGACCAGACCGGTTTAGCAGATAAGTTGCGCCGCGACGGCATTGGCCGTCTGTGGGTTGGTGGCCTGGCCCTCGATGTCTGCGTCTTGGCAACGGTGCTCGATGGATGTCGGGAAGGGTTCGAGGTACAGGTGCTGGTAAAGAGCTGCCGGCCGGTAACGGCAGCAGGCGAACGACAAGCACTGGAAAAGATGCGCCAAGCTGGCGCGGTATTAGTGGAGTAGGGCGCAACTGTCGGTATTTATTTGTCGTAAATGCTGACCTAAAGCTAAAAGGATCCATCTTGACTATGCCGGTCCCGGCCGGAAGAGGGTAGCGTAGCGGTGTTGGTTTTAAACCCAACAGCCCCTTCGGCTACTGCTGAGAAGAGAAGCGGACCGATTGTTTCAGCAACCAACTTTCGGAAGAGGGGCCGCGCGAAGAAATTGCTGCCGCTGTGGACTGGCTCTAGGGTTGTTGGCCTTTTCCTTACCAGCGTGACCGTATGCCCCACGCAGTGGCAAGGCATTTTTTGCTTCCTTTTTGTTACCGCTTGGATAAAAAGGAAGGCGTTTGGCGGGACGCGACCCGCCGGTCTTGAATTGTCACTAATGCTTGTCTAGTTTTCATCCGGAAACGGCTCTTTTCCCCAATCTCGGCGTCAATCCGCGCCCTTGCGTGTGCGGCGTAAACAGCTACGCCTCCGTGCAAGCGCTTGATTTCCTTGACCTTGGGAAAAATTGCTCGTTTCCCATATGAAAACTGCACTGTGTCCATCCAAAGTTTCCGGATGGACACGAGTTAGTAAAAGGTAGAAAGTGCGATATGATTGCACTGTGTAATGCTTGGGGCGTTGGAAGGGGATTTGAGAGCCTTTCTCCACCTCTCAAAACGAATTCTGCTGGTTCTGTGCTGGCTGGCCTTTCAGTACTGTGGAGAGTTAGATGAATGTTTATGACTTTGCTATACAGATGGAAACTGATGCCGAAATATTTTACCGAAAATTGGCGGCTGACAGTATTATCCCTGGCATAAAAGGAATCTTCACTGATCTTGCTGATGACGAACAACGCCACGGCCAGCTATTTCAGGCCCTAAAAGAACAGCAGGTGCCCGATGCTGTGACTGATTCGGGGGTGTTGAAAAAAGCCAAGAATATTTTTGAGAAAATTCTCGCTGAGAAACAGAATCTGCCTTCACTGACAAGCAATCTCGAATCCTACCGGTATGCTTTAAAGCTCGAAGCGGAAGGCGTGAAGCTATACACCGATGCCGCGAATCGGGAAATCGATAGTGAGATTAAACAGTTGTTGCTGCGCATTGCCAAGGAAGAAGCAAACCATTTCAATATTGTAGAAAATATCTACAATTTTGTTAATGCTCCTAATCAATATCTGGCCTGGGCAGAATTCAGCAGTTTGGGGGAATTTCAGGCTTTTGGCCGTGAAACGGATCTGTGATTAGGTGCTGGATCGCTTAGGGCAGTGAATGAAGCATTTAAACCCGCCGTTGTGCTAACGGCGGGTTTTTTTAGAGCGCTGATGTTTGAATGGACCTTCAATAGGGTGGCAGCTGGCGGCTTAGTTTCGATTTTAATCGGCTGACACGCCGATAGGCTTGGTCGATGCGTTGTTCGCTGATGCGGCCCTGTTGTACCAGTTTGTAGATCAATGAGACGGTAGTACCGACAATTTGTTCATCGCTAGTACAAATTAGCAGAATGTCCACGCCGGCATTAATGGCACGCTCCACCGCTTCCTCTGCAGGGTAGAGGCTGCTAATCGCATTCATTTGCAGGTCGTCGGAAATAATCACCCCGTCGTAGGCCAACTTTTGCCGTAGTAGTCCGCTCAGGATTGGCCGAGACAGGGTTGCCGGTAGGTCTCTATCGAGCTGAGCGTTGTAAACGTGGGCGGTCATGATGGCATCGACCAAGCCCGCTTCGATCAGATTTGCATAGGGCCGCAGTTCGGTTTCAGACCAGGTTTCGGTGATGTCGACAAAACCACGATGGCTATCGGCGGTAGAACTGCCATGGCCGGGGAAGTGTTTCAGGCAAGTTGCTATGTTGTGTGCCCGATGAGCCGCAATAACCTCAGCGGCATGAGCAGTTACTCGGGCTGGGTCCGCAGAAAAGGAGCGATCGAGTGAGCCGATAACGGGATTGTTCGGATTGCGGTTCAAGTCGACCACCGGGCTGAAGTTGAAATTTATGCCGAAGCGATGCAACGTTTTGGCAATGTCGTTGGATCGATGGCGGGTCACCGCAAGATTATTTTGGCTGCCGAGTTCAGCAAAACTGGTTGTAGGGGGGAAGTTGTCCCGGGCTTTGAGGCGGCTCACCCGTCCGCCTTCCTGGTCTACGGCGATCAACAGCGGGGTGGGACTGGCAGTCTGCAGGGAATTGGTCAGACGCTGCAACTGCTCGGGAGAAACGATATTGCCTGTCGAAAGAGATCCCTTGGATGAATTGCTGCGCAGCATGACACCGCCTAGATGGCGCAGACGAATATCCTCATTAAGGGGATGCTGGGGCGGCAATTTGATGCCCTCGAAACAGACTAGCAGCATCTGGCCGATGCGGGCTTGCAGCGGCAGCGGGGGCGGTTCTGGAACGGCTGTTGAACGGCACCAGATTAGTCCTAGCAGAACAATCAGAAGCCCTGTGAACAGGGCTCGATGCCATTTTATGGTCAGGGTATAATTCACAGGCAAGGGAATGGTTTCTATAAAAAAAGCCCGGCGGCTAACCGCTGGGCTTTTTGCTTGAGTGTTGTCAAATGTAACGAGTTAGTCTTTGCGGACATTGGACGCCTGGGGGCCTTTTTGTCCTTCGGTCACATCAAAAGAGACGCGGTCACCCTCGGCAAGGGACTTGAATCCATCACCCTGGACTTCCGAAAAGTGGACGAAAACATCCGGGCCGTTGTCCTGCTCGATGAAACCAAAACCCTTAGCGTCGTTAAACCATTTAACTGTGCCCTCTGCCATTTTGTTCTCCATGTTTCCCGATTGGGATGTTTTTGTTGTGGAGACCGAGTCCGCTGGCTGAAAGATACAAAGCCGAATTAGGTCTATGTGCTTTGTTCTAGATTGACGCCGTGTCAATGTTCCAGGTTAGAAAAATCCCCACAACATATTACCAAGATGATCGAAGGCTAACATGGGGAGGTTTTTAAAAACAAGCATTTTTCTACCAAGAATTGCAAAATAGAACGATTTTTTATCAGGGAAAAATTTCATCATCAAAAACAATACACAAGGACAGAAAGGAGTCAAGACAGCCATTTGGATAAGAGTTTTTAAGAGATAAAATGACTACAGTGGAACTCAAGTGGATAGGCTTGCAGGTGGGCTTAGGTTATCCTGTTGGCGATAGACGCGGATGTGGTTATGACTGGGGGAATAATTGCAGTCCCAATTGCAGATAGATTAATATAGGGCTTTTAGTGTTGTGACACCATATAGGCAGTGTGTTATGTGCTTGACAGTGTGGAGTCATTGTTGTTACTATCCGTCAGTTAATCATACTTTCTGGAAAACACGACCTATCGCAAGGCCCCGGAATTAACTCGGGGCTTTTTATATTTAAAGAAAAGGAACTCATGGATTTTCAAACCTTCAACTTTCACCCTCAGATTATGAGCGGCATCAAGGCCGCCGGCTATCTTTCCCCGACCCCTATTCAGCAACAGGCCATACCGCCGGTGCTCAATGGAAGTGATGTCATGGGACTAGCTCAGACCGGCACCGGAAAAACGGCCGCTTTTGCGCTACCTATTTTGCAGCGCCTGTCCAGTGGTGGCAAAGGTTATGTTCGTGCTCTGGTCGTAGCTCCGACCCGTGAACTGGCCGAGCAGATTCACGAAGCTTTTAAGAGTTTTGGCCAACAGACCGGCTTGACTAGTATTACTGTTTATGGTGGCGTTGGCATTAACCCACAGATTGCCAAGCTGAAACGGGGCACCGAGATTGTTGTGGCATGCCCTGGCCGTCTCCTCGACC